>JAYRQH010000335.1:0-2876 GCA_041910715.1 Bergeyella sp. | reverse complement strand
TTCCAGATCTGTGGATATCAAAACCTCATCAGCACCAAGTAATTTAGCATCATTTCCTTTCTCAGGAGACGTTGTTATCATCACCACATGAGCACCCATGGCATGGGCAAATTTAATTCCCATATGCCCTAAACCACCAAGACCGATTACACCCACTTTATCTCCTTTTTTCACGTTCCAATGCACTAAAGGAGACCACGTGGTGATGCCTGCACATAAGAGCGGAGCCGCTTTCGAGAGATCAAGACTTTCTGGAATATGAAGAACAAAATTCTGATCAACCACGATTTTTTCGGAATAACCACCAAACGTTTGTCCACCCAAGATAATGTCTTTACCACCATAGGTGAATGTTGCTCCATTTTCACAATATTGTTCTAATCCCTCATCACAGGAAGCACAATGATGGCAGGAATCTACCATACAGCCAACGCCCACAGCATCTCCTATTTTAAAATTGGACACTTCGCTTCCCACAGCAACGACGCGCCCAACGATTTCATGGCCTGGAACCACTGGATATTTTGCGGGTCCCCACTCACTTCGTGCCGTATGAATATCGCTATGGCAAACACCGCAGTATAGAATATCAATCGCAACGTCCGTAGGCTGAAGATCTCGTCTTTCGATTGTTAAAGGTTTTAGAAGATCTGTTGCTGATGTATTTCCGTATGCTTTTATTGTTTCTGACATAATTGTATTTTAAATTTTAATTCATTTATAATGTAAAGTTATGAATTTTCCGAGGCTAAGCCGAAGCTAAATCTGAGAAAATAAATCAGATGGCTATCCTACAAAATTGTATTTCCAACAAATTGTGGCATCACCCTATCTATAAACCAGTATATTATATTTGATTAATAGCCCCCAAAAAAAGCCAAAGAAATTTCTTTGGCTCTTGATTTTTTGTGATGACTATTTTCCTGATTCTGTATCAGAATCTTTGAGGTATTTATCAATAATTTCAAATGCTTTAGGCTCGTCCAAAAGGTTCACTTGAAGCTTTAAGACCGTTGCCGTAGGCGTTGTTGTAAACGTCATATACCCATTTTGGGTAAAATTTTCAATTCCCGCTGCATCTAATTTCGATTTTATCAATTGCAACTCCGCCGGATTATCACTTTCGAATACAGAAACTCGTGTTTGTCTTTCCATTTTATTGAAATTTGACTCTAAATTACACTTTTTTTTAAAATTATTTTTCAATCAAGGTACTTTTTTGCTACAGATTTTTGTCGTATTTTTCTTTGTAACGACGGTAAAGCTCTTTCTGGTGGTTATTTAAATCCAGTTCTCGACCATCGATAAAAGCATGCGTTACTTGATTGGTTAACTGATCTAAAGCATCTCCATCGGAAATAAAAAGGGTGGCGCTTTTGCCAACTTCCAAACTCCCGTAATTTTGGTCTATTCCCAGCATTTTTGCTAAATTGAGGGTAATGCTTTGCAAGGCTTTTTCTTTATCAAGACCATATGCTGCGGTAGTTCCTGCCAAAAAAGGAAGATTCCGAGAGTCTGAAAAATCTTTTCGAGCCGAATAATCTAAACCGTGCAAAATTCCTTTATCTGAAACCATTTTTGCAAATTCGTACTGAATTCTTGGCGATGAAGAATTATTTGGTGGCAACGAATGCGGATTGGTTACAATGATAGGAAATCCACTCTTTTTAATCTCATCTAAAGCACCCATGAGTTGTGAATCACCTAAGAGTACCACTTTTTTAAGCTGATGCTCTTTTGCAAAAGCAAGCACTTCAAGTGCATCGCTGGCTGTAGTAACATCAACAAAAATTGTTTTTCCGCCTGTTAATGCTGGTTTTATCGCTTCAAGCTTGTACTCTTTTGTCCCCGAATTCGGTTGGTAGGATTTCGCACGAACAAATAATGATTTTATCTCATTTAAATTTCGAAAACGCATTTCGGCTAAATCTTTGTTTCGCTTTTCATCTGTAGAACGCCGAACTTGGGGCCAGGACAGGTGAAGTACATTATCTTTTGCAACTACGGCGTCCTCCCAATTCCATGCATCCAGATTCATAACAGAAGATGTTCCTCGAAATACACTTCCTGAAAGCACAGGCTGCGTTAATAGAACACCATTGGTACGTACAGTGGGTATCACATGACTATCTGTATTGAATGCTATTAGTGTACGAACTTCGGGAACGATGGGGTTGGATTCCTCAGTATCCACGGTTGCTCTTGTCGCTGCAATTTCCACCAAACCTAAGGAGTTATTAACTAAAATAAAACCTGGGTACACGTGCTTTCCTGCGGCATCAATTATCTTAGCATTTGACGGAACACTGGTATTAATTCCCACAATCTTTCCTTGATCAAAAACAAGTGTTGCATTCTGCAGCACCAAACCCGTAGCGGTATGAATGGTTGCATTTGTGATGGCTACAGGTTGATTTTGTTTGGATGCGGGCACAGGCCTTTGAGCATGTATCCAACTTGAAAAAAGTAGGGAGAATCCTAGTATTTTATTGATATATTGTTTCATAAAATTCAATTAAAAATTAATGTTCGTGAGCATGTCCTTCCTCTTCCAACGTATCACAGTGGTATAAGAGCGGAGCCTCTTTCTTCACTTCCCTAGTGTTGCCTTTCTTGGCATCATCCGAATACAACATCTTTTGAATCAGTCTGTTTTTTTCGTCTTTCACCTTCTGATCTTTGGCAGCTTGAGTGTCCGCATCAAAATAGAGAATACCATCCACAAAGGTTTTGTTTACTGTTGCATACACGCTCAAAGGATTATCCGTCCACAACACCAAATCGGCATCCTTGCCCACTTCGATACTTCCGACCTTTTGATCGATTTGAAGCATTTTTGCAGGATTAAGGGTAACCATTTTCCAAGCTTCTTCTTG
>JAYRQH010000334.1:0-8951 GCA_041910715.1 Bergeyella sp. | reverse complement strand
GTCTTACGAATACATCACACGATGGCTTGGTGGCGTTCCAAAAGAGGTTCGTGATCATGTAAAAACAGACTTTCCAGGAATGCCTAGTGGTGGAGGGTCTGATCATTCTTCATTTGTAGCAGCTGGTGCACCTGGTTTTTCACTTAGTTCACTAAACTGGGGCTACTTTGGTTACACATGGCATACAACAAAGGATACCTACGATAAAATTGTCTTCGATGAAGTGAAAAATAACGTAATTCTAGCTGCAACGATGGCATTTATGGCTTCTGAAGATGATGAGTTTGTTAACCGCGAAAAGCGTGTTATGCCTACGGATCCATCTGGAAAACAGATTGCTTGGCCGGCAGTTGTAGAGCCTGAACGAAATAGTGATAAATACTAAGATCAAAATTACTAGTGATGCAGGCGGGTGATATGTTTCATATTGTATCAAAAGCCTTTGTTCACTAGTTTTGCAGCAACAAATCTTAGTTAAACAACTCCACTAGTTGTAGGATTTATCTAAACATTGATGAACATGCAGTTGGTAAAAAAAGACAGCTATTTTAGCTGTCTTTTTTGTTTAATAGGATTTCTGACAATACGTTAAATGTTCTTAAGATTGTGTAAAGGGTTTCCGCAGACCATAAAATAGTGGTATTTTTGCCGTTCGAATTTTTTTAAGCTATGGAATTATTGAAGTCAGCATTGGATTTTTTTCTGCATTTAGATCAATACTTATTTACGATGATCGTAGATTACGGACCTTGGATCTATCTCATTCTTTTTCTCATAATATTTGTGGAAACAGGTTTGGTGGTAATGCCTTTTTTACCAGGAGATTCCTTGCTTTTTGCAGCCGGAACTTTTTGTGCAGGAGTTGTGGGTGCCGATGGTCAGATTGCGAGTATGAATCTTTGGTTGGTTTTGTTTTTACTCTCTATAGCTGCTATTCTGGGCGATTCGCTCAATTATTATCTGGGTAAAACGATTGGTCTTAAAGTGCTCAATTGGAAAATTGCGGGTCGAACGTTAGTTAAGCCTGAATACATCAACCAGACTCATGAGTTTTTCGAAAAACACGGACCAAAAACTATTATTATCGCCCGTTTTGTACCCATTGTACGAACGTTTGCCCCATTTGTGGCGGGTATCGGTTCTATGGATTATAAAACCTTCATCAAATACAATGTTATCGGTGGTTTGGTTTGGGTTTGGGGACTAACATTGGTTGGATATTTCTTCGGCAATCTTCCGTTCGTTCAGCAAAACTTTGAAACAGTTATCTTTGGTATTATTGGTTTGTCTTTATTACCAATGGTCTACGAATTTTTAAAAGCTAAATTTTCAAAAAAATAAGTATTTTTTCTTCAGATTTCTATTTTTTTAGAATTAAATATTTTTTGTAGTTGATTTTCAATTAGTTATAAATTATTTCTGATTTTTCGTAACTTTTCATGCAAGGAATTTGAAATACGAGCATTTATAGTATTGAGTACTCAAAAAAATAGTTTACTAATCTTTAATGTTAATTTGTAATGAAAAAATTTTTGAAAATTAATTTCTTTGTGTTGATGGCTGCTTTGGCTTCAATAACGCTAGCTTCTTGTCTTGATAGCGATCCTGTTGAATATCCACCAGTAAATGTTGCGGACATCCCAGGAAACTATTCAGGGAAAATTGTTATTAATCATAATGATCTTACCAGAGAAAATTTAATACTTCATACCACTACGGTTGATCACATCAAGTTTTCCGAGTTTCCAATGATGGAAATTGTAAGTTCTATTGAGCCTAATGCGGTTGACGCTGCTGCTATTGTAAAGGAAATGGGTCAGGTTGCCTATGAATTTCCATACGAGACCAAAGTACGTCAGGAATACGGAGGGGCAGAGCTTTTATTGAAGCCACAACCAATGGAATTAACTATTCCGATGAAGAATGGTGCTAAAAAAGCGGTTGTAACTTTAAGTGCTAAAGAAGCAGGCTTTTATTCTACAGTAGAACATGCGATGGCAATCCGTTTAGTTGTTGACGAAATTTCTGTTGATGGTGTAAAAATGGAAACATTCAGACCAATTACGTATACGCTACCATACTCCACAAAAACGAAATAAGAAAAATAAAAAGGTTGCGTTTCAGTAGAAAGCAACCTTTTTTTCCTTTGCTGCATATCCACAGCATTCTCTAGCATCTATGAATCCAGAAGAATTAGAAGACCATCATTTAATCCAGAGGCTCTTGAATAAGGAGTCTTCTGCATGGAAAGAGGTGTACACAATGTATTCTGGAAAACTTACGGCAATCTGCTCTCGTTACATTGTAGGAAAAGAAGATGTACGCGATGTTTTGCAAAATAGTTTTGTAAGTATGTTTAGCAAAATTCATCTGTTTGAAAATCGCGGAAAAGGAGCATTACGGGCGTGGATGTCTCGAATTGTAATCAACGAATCCTTGCAGTTTCTGAGAAAAAATGGAAATTCGTTTGATTTTACCGAAACCAACTGGGAAAATATTGTAGCTGAAAATGCGGATGAAGAGCCAGCCTTAGAAACGATGAACGCGCAAGAAATTATGAACCAGATACAAATGCTGCCTGACGGCTACCGTACCGTTTTTAACTTGTACGTTTTTGAAAAAAAAACGCATAACGAAATTGCTGAAATGTTGGGCATTTCCGAAGGTACATCTGCATCGCAATTTTCAAGAGCCAAAAAAGTATTGGCTACTCAAATAAAAAAATATCAATTGTCTAAAACCAGCGTATTATGAAAGATCCATGGCTAAATCATATGCGTAATCTTGTTGAAGAACATTCTGAAACCCCACCTGAAGGTCTTTGGGATGAACTTGAAACAACTTTATTTTCAGAAAAATCGGAATCGAATACTGATCTTCCGATCACTCCACTTCAAACGAGTATAGAACCGAAATATAAAGTAAAATCGTGGTCGTTTATTGCTGCGGCTTTACTACTTTTCATAAGCATTGGAGGTGGATACTTTTTCTGGACGAATCAAAACGAAAGTGCCATAAGTCATACTGCTAGCAACCATGGAATGACTGGCAAAACCAAATCAAAATCAAATGCGTTTTCTTCTTCAGACTCAGAAAATGATGTGGGGCTCATAACTACTAACGATTCTCAAAATGCCAATGATGATGGTGGCCAAAATCCAAGTTTGCGCCATAACGATGTTTCAAAATTACTTAGTGAAAAAATTACTGTACGGAACCCATTGTCACGGGATTTTCTTGAGAACATAACAAAAGAATCAATAGACAAAAATTCCCAAAAAATTAATGTAAATTCAGATAATTCAAAGAATCCTAACGATAAATTCAACGAGCAAATAGCAACTAAAAAACAGGACAAAAACGATTCTGGTTTAGCTAAAGAGAAAGATAACTCAAATAATAAATCCGAACGTGAAAAAACGATTGGTGAAGACCTGGAACAAAAAGCCCTAATTGCGGAGTTGACTAAAGAAATTGAAAAACTTAAGATAAAAAAAGAACCTTCAAATAAGCAATGGATTGCTGGCGTGCAGACTTCCGGTCTTTCGATCAGCTCCAATGAGGCGTTAAATGGCTATTACTCTATAGCAGGTCAGCAGATGTCATTGGCGCCTATTGTCATGGGTAACGCAGCGTATTGGCAGTCACCTTACACCGATCTTTTTGTGCGTAATCAAGGAAAGGAAGTTCATACGGAAATCAAACACCGAAATCCAGTGAGTGTTGGTGCAACACTTCAATATCAATTATCAAATAGATGGGCGTTGTCGTCAGGAATACAGTATACCAAACTAGTTTCTGATCTGAAGGCAGGAACAACTGAAAATTACGTCAAAAGTGAGCAAGTTATTCAATATGTGGGTGTGCCGATAAATTTTAATTACAATTTTATCACAAAAGAAAAGTGGAATTCCTATGTGAGTTTAGGTGGGCAAATCGATCAACCTATCGACGGTATTCTCAAAACAAAATACGTGAGCGGCGTAGCGTCAACCCATGACGAAAATCAAAAAATCAAGGGTTTGAAAACACAATTTTCCACCTCGGCGGGTATTGGTGCACAATACAATTTCACCCCACGTCTAGGTGTGTATGCGGAGCCAATGATGGTCTATTACTTGGATAATGGAAGCGAAATCGGAAGTGTGTACAAAGAAAAGCCACTGAATTTCCATCTTCGAATGGGACTTCGCTGGAATCTTAGCAAATAATTCTTTACAAAATCATGCTCAGTTGAATTCGTTTTCTGGATTCGTCAATTTCAACAACTTTTACCTTCACATGTTGATGCAGTTTCACCACTTCGTTAACATCGGAGACAAAACCTTCTTTAAGCTGCGAAATATGAACAAGGCCGCTTTCTTTGATGCCCAAATCAACAAAACAGCCAAAAGCGGTAATGTTATTAACGATGCCCGGCAAAATCATACCCGTTTTGAGATCTTTAATCGTTTTTACATTCGCATCAAACTCAAATACTTTGGCTGCTTTTCGAGGATCTAGACCCGGTTTAATGAGTTCTTTTAAAATGTCTTGAATCGCTAAAATACCAATGTCTTTTGTACAGTAGTTTTTAGGATCAATAATCTCCACTTTTTCTTTATTAGCAATTAAGTCCGCAGTCTTCAAGCCTTGATCCTGAGCCATTTTTTCGACAATGGCGTAGGCTTCGGGATGAACAGCTGAATCATCGAGCGGATTTTTTGCATTTTTAATGCGGATAAAAGCTGCTGCTTGTTGATATGCTTTATCACCCAAACGCGGAACGTTTTTTAAATCTTTTCGAGATTGAAAAGCACCGTTTTCTGCACGGTAGTTCACAATATTTTCTGCCATTTTTTCCCCAATCCCCGAAACATAACTCAACAACGACTTACTGGCTGTGTTGATGTTTATTCCAACAGAATTTACACATCGAACGACCGTTTGGTCAAGATCATTTTTCAGTAAGGTTTGATCGACATCATGCTGATATTGTCCCACGCCGATGGATTTTGGATCTATTTTAACCAATTCTGCTAATGGATCCGCTAAACGTCTTCCAATGGAAACGGCTCCCCGAACGGTTACATCATAATTAGGAAACTCTTCGCGCGCAATTTTACTTGCGGAGTAAACGGATGCGCCAGCTTCGGACACCACGAAAACCTGCAATGGTCTATCGAAGGCTATTTTTTTAATGAAGAATTCCGTCTCACGGCTGGCAGTTCCATTTCCGATTGATATCGCCTCGATAGTATAAGCATTAACCATTGATCGGATTTTTTTTATCGCCATTCCTGTTTCATTTTGTGGAGCATGAGGATAAATGGTTTCATTGTGCAATAAATCGCCTTTTTCATCCAGACAAACTACTTTGCAGCCCGTTCTGTAACCCGGATCGATGGCTAAAATACGCTTTTCTCCTAGTGGTGCCGCCAAAAGCAGTTGCTGTAAGTTTTGCGAAAAAACATCAATCGCCTTGATATCAGCTTTCTCTTTAGCTTCTTGCAGTGCTTCGTTAGAAATGGCCGGTTCTAATAGACGTTTGTACGAATCGGCAATGGCTGTTTTAATTTGATTTGCGGTTTCTCCTGTGCTTTTTAATACGGCATTTTCGATTAGCTCTAGAGCTTCCTCTTTATCTACTTTTACGGCAGTCTTGATAAAGCCTTCATTTTCGGCCCGCAATAACGCTAGTAATCGATGTGACGGGATTCGGCTGAGGTTTTCCGTCCAATCGAAATACTGTGCAAATTTTTGCGCAGCGTCCTCCTGCTGTTTTGCTTTAACAACTTTTGTCACGATACTTGCTTTTCGCTGGAACAAACGTCGGATTTGTCTACGAACATACATATTTTCATTGATCCATTCAGCAACAATATCACGAGCGCCTTGGAGTGCATCATTTTCATCAGAAACCTCGTTGCCAACAAACCGCGCGGCAGCTTCTTCTATATTTTGGGTATTCTGAGCCATCATTATTTTTGCTAAAGGCTCCAATCCCTTTTCGCGAGCCATATCAGCCCTCGTTTTCTTGCGTTTTTTATAGGGTAAATAAAAATCCTCCAGTTCTTGAAGATCAAAACTTTGTTCGATCTTGTGCTGGAGATCCTGCGTTAAAGCATTCTGCTCTTTAATGGAGTTTAAAATACTTTCTTTACGCTTGGTGATTTCAGTAAATTGTTTCTCGAGCTTGACAATTTGCTCAATCTGAACTTCGTCTAAATTCCCGGTTTGGTCTTTTCGATACCGCGCTATAAAAGGAATTGTACAATCTTGATTGAGTAGCTGTATGGTATTGATAATACTTTTTTCAGGAATAGAAACTTGGGATTGAATAAACTTTACTGAAGTCATAAATTGCTTTTGAAGCACAAAAATACTGACTTTTTAAAGAATAGCGAATGCTATTTTTATCAAAGTAAAAGCTCCATTTGCGGTAAGAATCGGTCCTTGATGGATGATTCCAACTTCGCATAGGTTGTAAAACCAAAGTGACGGTAAAAACGTTCAGCATTGGGATCGGCATCGAGAATGATTCGTTTTATGGATTTAGTTTTAGCAATTTGAATGCTGTGTTCCAATAGTAACTTGCCAATGCCGCGACCAATGAACTCAGGATACATAAATAGAAAATCAATTTTGTATGTGGTTGATTCTGTATGGAGTAATGAATAGAATGCGATGATTTTTTCGTTTTCACATACGACATAGACCTTGTTTTCCTTTATGTAATCTTTAGATAGGGTCAAGTTTTCTCTCCATGAATTGAGTAGTTCAGAATCATAATTCCAGTATGCTTTACCCTTGAACGCAATATCACTTAAAATAATATGGTGCTCTGGATCTGCTTTTTTAATGGTCATTTATGTTTAATGCATTGAATATTACCCCAGCAACGTCTTTTTCTGATACGATTTAGGCGTTGTTCCTTCGTATTGCTTGAAGACGCGGGTAAAATAATTGGTATCGTTAAAACCTGTTTGGAAAGCCACTTCTTTGATGCTTTCCTGATGATGTAAAAGCTCTTTCGCGCGTGAAATCCGTTCCTGAAGAATGAATTCGTTGGGTGAAACACCCAGTTCTTCTTTGAACATTTTAAAGAAATTCGACTTGCTCACATATGCCATCTTTGCAATGGATTCTACCGAAAGTTTTAGGTGAAGGTTTTTCTTGATATAATCTACCACAAAACCAATTCTGGACTTGTTTTTTACGAGATTTTTCTCCACCAGATTTCGTCCCTGCGTTTGCATCAATCGAATCAGAAGCTCCTTCAGTGCAAAATCTGCCATCACATCTTTGTGAGAATGGTCATCCATCGCAATTCGCATGATATTATTAGTTGCAGAGGCTAAAGAAGGCGTGTTAAAAAGATAATATTCATCTTTAGAAAGGCTCCAATTGCTGCTTTCATCCACTTTCGGAGAGGTCAAGTTGAGGTATTCCAATGCGTTTTCTACAAAATCAGGATTGAAACTTAAAGAGACGCATTGCGAGGGATTGTCGTCGGCTTCAGGGAAATCAATAACCATCGTTTCACCAGGTGCTACCAATACGCTTTCGCCCGGTAGATATTCAAAATAATCGGTCTTGCCATCCAATTTCATCATTTTTTTGCCACGTAACATGCCTGTGAACGCCAGATTTTCAAAATTTAATTTAACATCAAATGCGCTTCTGTGGGTTTCATAAATGCTGAATTCGCAATCTTTTAACGTAAACGTGGTTTTGTTTTCCACCAGTTGAGATAACTGACTTTCGTGTAATAAAGCAGGTTGATACAGCATTTTTTTGGCATTTTTCATTTCCTCAAATTTTATTAAAGCAAGATATTAAATATACTGAAATTTTTAAGAAAAATTCTCTAACGTTTTGTTAATGAAATACTAAAGTTGATGTATGAAATAGGATTTTGCTATAAAAAGCGACAATTGTGCTATTTTTTGTAGTGTTTAAAAAGTAATTTAGAATTATTAAAATTTTGAATGAGAAACCAAGAAGTAAAATCCACTCATTCAAATAACGTTAACTAGAATAATAATTTAAAATAAAATACGATGAGTACAGCAACAGAAGCTAAAAAGGATAGTGCTTTAAAAAGACCCGAATTTAAAGCAAAATACGACAATTATATTGGTGGGAAATTCACGGCGCCTGTTTTAGGCAACTATTTCGATGTGGTTTCTCCAATTGATGGAAACGTGTTTACGCAAGTGGCACATTCTACAAAGGAAGATTTAGAATTGGCTGTAGACGCAGCAGCAAAAGCATTTGAAACCTGGAAAAATACCTCACCAACGGAACGGAGCATTATTCTGAATAAAATTGCCGACAGAATGGAGGATAATTTAGAATACATCGCCTCGGTAGAAACGGTAGACAATGGAAAAGCGGTGCGCGAAACTTTAGCGGCGGATATTCCTCTGGCAATAGACCATTTCCGTTATTTTGCGAGTGTTATTCGTGCCGAAGAAGGTTCTCTTAACGAGTTGGACAAGGATACCGTTTCCCTAATTGTTAATGAACCATTGGGTGTTATTGCTCAAATTATTCCGTGGAACTTCCCCATCTTAATGGCGGTATGGAAGTTGGCTCCAGCCTTGGCAGCAGGGAACTGCGTGGTTTTAAAGCCAGCCGAAAGTACACCGGTTTCCATCATGGTTTTAATGGAGATTATTGGAGACCTAATTCCAGAAGGTGTTATTAATATTGTGAATGGTTTTGGTGCCGAATTGGGGCGTCCGTTAGTAACCAATCCGAAAGTAGCCAAGGCAGCTTTTACAGGTTCTACAGCAACTGGACGTTTGGTAATGCAGTACGCAACGGAAAACATCATTCCAGTAACCTTGGAGCTGGGAGGAAAATCGCCTAACGTTTTCTTTAGTTCGGTAATGGATCATGATGATGAATTTTTAGACAAAGCGATTGAAGGGGCAGTTTTATTTGCATTAAATCAAGGTGAAATT
>JAYRQH010000333.1:0-1700 GCA_041910715.1 Bergeyella sp. | reverse complement strand
TTGACGAAAATGATTGGAAAACCTATTCTTTGGAACAACGAAAACCAAATGACAGGCGACATCATGCATCTTATCGGAAACAACAAAACACAGAAATTAGATTCATTAAAAGTGCTCAATAACGCCTTTATAATTCAAAAAGACAGCCTCAGCAAAAATGGTTACAACCAAATAAAAGGACAAAATTTGTATGGAAAATTTGTGGATAGCAAACTAAAAGAAGTCGATGTTGTTAAGAATGCCGAAGTCATTTATTACATGTACAACGATGCTAATGAGTTTATCGGAATTAACAAAACGGTTTGTAGTAAAATCAACTTAGAATTAGAGGAAAATAAAATTGATGCGATAACTTTCTTCACTAAAACCGATAGTCACATTTATCCTGAAGCCGATTTTCCTGAAAACGCTCGAAAACTGAGAGGTTTCTTATGGCGCGGCGATGAACGGATTTTAAGTAAAGACGATATTTTCCCAGCTGAAGAAATTGCATTAGACGATAAAATTCAAATCGAAGCTAAAAAGAAAGCTGTAGCTGCTGAAAAACCTATGGAAATCCAAAAAGAAACATTGGAATACGACGACAATAAAAAAGCCGAAGAAAAGAAAACTGAGAAAAAAGCAACATCAAAAAAGAAAACAACCCCAAAAAAATAATCAATTAAATGGTTAAAGAAATTAACTCATTTTCAGTTAAACAATTTAACACATTAACGATTCTACAATAAAATGATTGAAGATTTTTTTAAATACCAAGCACAAACCTCACCTCACCCATTAGCCATGGAAATTTCCCACGCTAAGGGTTCTTATATTTACGATACTGATGGTAATGCCTATTTGGATATGGTTGCCGGAGTTTCAGCAAACACATTAGGTCATCAACCACAACGCGTAAATGATGCCATCAAAAAACAATTAGACACCTATTCGCATGTAATGGTGTATGGCGAATATGCCCAACATCCAGCAACGGAATTATGTAAATTATTGGCTGAAAACCTACCCTATCCGCTTACGAAAACGTATTTGGTAAATTCAGGAACAGAAGCTATTGAAGGTGCATTAAAATTAGCGAGAAGAGTTACAGGCAGAAGCCAGTTGATTTCGTGTCACAATGCGTATCATGGTAACACTATGGGAAGCATGAGCGTGATGGGATTTGAAGAACGCAAGCAAATATTTCGTCCGTTAATTCCTGATGTAGATTTCATTACGTTTAATAATGAAGCGGATTTAGAAAAAATCACCACCAAAACAGCTGGAATTTTATTAGAAACGATTCAAGGTGGTGCTGGTTTTATTGAACCGAAAAACGATTTTCTTAAAAAAGTACGCCAACGTTGCAACGAAGTGGGTGCTATTATGATATTAGACGAAATTCAACCCGGATTTGGTCGTACCGGAAAACTTTTTGGATTTCAAAACTACGATGTTATTCCTGATGTGGTAGTTATGGGAAAAGGAATGGGAGGCGGAATGCCTGTTGGCGCTTTTACCGCATCAGCAGAAATGATGGATTTACTAAGTCATGATCCAAAATTGGGTCATATTACCACTTTTGGCGGACATCCTGTCATAGCGGCAGCGAGTTTGGCAACATTACAAGAAATAACGGAAACCAATTTAATGGCTGAAACTTTTGAAAAAGAACAACTTTTCAAGAAGCTTTTAGTGCATCCATTAATCAAGGAAATTCG
>JAYRQH010000332.1:0-4499 GCA_041910715.1 Bergeyella sp. | reverse complement strand
GCGTTGGTGGGTCTTTCCAAGAAAGAAGTGGAAGATTATCTTAAATCCTATTACGGGACATTAGCTTTTGCTAGTATGGATGTTTCAAATTTTAAAAATGATAAAGACCATGCTAAAATTACATACGATGTCCAATTTACCTCCAATGATTACATTAAAAAATTAGGGGAAGATTACTTCTTTGGTGTAATACCATTCACTGATTTTTCCATGAATACCTCTGAGGTAGAACGAAAACTGCCTTTTGAAACGTCGTTTGCGTACCAAGACGATTACGAAATTGAGTACGAGGCGCCTCAAGGCTATAAGTTTTCAGATCTGCCATCTGAGAAAGAACTAAAATCAGAATTCGGCACGTATCAGATTTCATATAAATTAGAAGACAGCAAACTGCGCGTACATCGAGTGCTGACAATTAATAAAGGTGTCTATCCTAAAGAAAAATTTGCACAATATGTGGATTTTCGCAAAAAAGCGATGAATCAAGATAATGTGAAAATTTTGGTTACTAAAATCTAAATCGCCAACATATGAAAAAAACTCTCCTATTTTTATTTGTTTTACTACTTCACTTTGGCTTTGCTCAAAAGAATTTTAAAACACTTGCCAAGATTACACCTGAGGACTTTGCTCAGCAAAAATCCTCAATTACGCCGGATGCTCCTGCCGAATTTTTATACCGATCTATGCGAAATGTAATTACGGTCGATGGGAATATAGAAAGTACCTACACTGCCCGAATGATCGTTTACGACAAAGATAAAGCGGACGCCTATCTGTCTCCTGAATTTTCAATTTATGAGACTGATGATAAGGAGCGGGAAAAAGTTGTGAGTTTTAGTGCGGTGACGTATAATCTTGAAGACGGAAAAATCGTTACTAATAAAGTAGAAAAAGACTCGAAATTCCGCTCGAAGGAAGATAAAAATTATACAGTAACCAAATTTACATTTCCCAATGTGAAAAATGGATCCATTGTGGAATATAAGTACACGATAGCGGCACCGTCGCGATTTTTGTGGAGTATAGATCGCTTTATGGTGGAGTCTTCTTTACCACAACGCTATGTCGATTATTTCTTAGATTCACCCAAATATTTAGGATATAACATCAACTATAAAGGGGATATAAAACCTAAAATGCGCGAAATGGAGTCTATGAATATTTACGGAAGCGAATATCAAGTCTACCGTTTTGGCTATGAAAATGTGCCAGCATACAAAGCCGAAGAATATGTGCTAAATAATGACAATGTGAAAACATCCATCAAGGCAGAGCTGAACTCAACCATGATTAATAACGAGTTCAAATCGTATGCTACTTCCTGGGAAGACATCAGAAAGCGCCTTAATGATTTTGATGATTTTGGAGGTCAAATAAAAAAAGCAAACTTGTTGAAAGATCTGTTACCACAGGATATTAAAAATATTGCGACCAAGATAGATCGGGCAAATGCGGTTTTAAAGTACGTTCAAAATAACTATACTTGGAATAAAGAAATAAGTGTATTTTCAGATAAAGGAATTAAAAATCTAATTTCTACCAAAAGCGGAAATTCAACCGAAATTAATATGCTTTTGTTGATGTTGATGCGGTCTGTAGGTCTTGATGCAAATCCTGTAGTTTTATCAACTATCGATCGAGGTGAGTTATTGGGCTACGTGCCTTCCATTGCTCAACTTAATTATATGTTTGTAGCTTTAGAACTGGATAAAACCTATTATTATTTTGATGGTACCACAAAAAATTCACGAGTATATGAGTTGCCGAGAAGAGCACTTAATAAAACGGGTATTTTGCTTGCCGATGCTGGTGCGAAGGTTGTGAATGTATTTTATCCTAAAATGAGTTCGACCTATCTTAATGTGAACGCACAATTGCTGCCAGATGGCACGTTTTCAGGTAAATTTTCTGACAGAGACACCAACTTATATGCTACTATGGTGAACGAAATGTACAATGATGGCAAAGAAGAACATCATAAATTATACAAAGAGAAATACAAATTTGCCCTTTCTGACATCAACAGTAAATTGCGCGAAGATGGTGATTTTGAAACGACCCTTAATTTCAACTCAGACTCTTTTGTGGATGCTATTGGTAACAAATTGGCATTTAATCCTTTGTTGTTTTTATATGCTAAAAATCATGATTTTAGCCAAACGGATCCACGACGTTCGCCAATTGATTTTTTCACAGCCAACGAAAAGATTAAGAAGGTAGAAATTGTACTTCCAGAAGGTTATGTATTTGAAAATGTTCCTGCAGCAAAGAAATTTAGAACGGATGATAATGCTATTCAATATACCTATATTCCAACGCTAGATGGGAACAAACTGACCCTAGAAACCAAAGTAACGATTGCGGACTCCACATTTCCAAAAGAGTACTATCCGGCTTTCAAACAGATTTTTGATAATATCACAAAATTAGAAGGTCAAGTAGTTACCGCAGTTAAGAAATAGAAAGATAGAAAAGCCGACGACAGTCGGCTTTTTTTATCGGATGTAGATGATTTTTTTCTCAATTACCGTTTTCCCCATCTTTTCCAAAATTTCTTGATACTGCATCAGCTGCGCTTCATGTTTTTCCAGATTTTCTTCTCCCGTTTTATAGTCAACAATAATCCAGCCTTGTGGTGTTTCTATCAGTCGGTCTGGGCGAAATATCTGTGTTTGATTTTCTTTAGAAATCATAAGGTCCTTTTCCGTATACACCGTATTTTCTTTGCTGAAATAAGAACTGTATTCGGGGTGATTTAGTATGGATTTAATTTTATCAGAAATTCGAGTGCTTTCTTCTGAACTAAAAATACCGTTGAGAATGTAATTTGTCACTACTCTGTCGACATCTTCTGGATATTTTATTTTGGAAAGGATTTCATGTACAAATATGCCTTCTTTAACGTGCCTAACTGTCTTTTGATAATTTTTAGAAGGTGTTGCGATACGAATGTTGTCCAGGTGGTTTGTGTTGCTTGAAAGTCGTTCTATTTGCCACGTGTTATGCTTTTCAACTAAATCTTTCGTTTGTTTTTTTAATCCGTCGGCATCTATAGGATATAAATCAAAACTGCTGTCTGTATCTCCAGCTCCCGCTTTTTGCTGGATGAATTCCAGAATTTCATTTGGTTTACCATTTTCAGAGGGTTTTTGTAAGTACAGAAATAGTTGCTCTACGGGTCTGGTGGTTGCAACGTAGTTTACACAGAGACGGTCAATTGTATTTTTATAGGAGTTTTGTTCATTAAATTCACGTATTTCGTTATCGTAAGTCGCTAAAACCGACTCGAAGTTGCTGAGATTGATGGTCTGTAAAGCATCTTCTTCCTCCAAACTGAACCAATTACTGAACTTGGAATCTTTGTGGTCATTCGTTATTGGCAGAAAAACTATGGGGAACTCGAGGCCTTTTGCTGCATGAATGGTCATCATAGTAACGGCGTCAATATTTTCGCTGGCCTGCACCGAAATATCTTTTGCCTCCTCGTCCCAAAATTGAATAAAATCTTTTAATGTGGCACCTGCGTTTTGGGTAAAGCCAAAAACTACCTCCAGAAAGTTCATTAAATAATCTGTTTCCAAAGTGGGAACTGAGAATTCTTGGAGAAAGTATTCAATATAATTGTAGAGATTCAGCTGTGGGCTATCGCCTAAGTCCAATTTTAAATTGTAGTTTTTTGCAATGAGCTCCTGTACGTGGGTCGGATTTTTAGACTCTAATAGCTGCACGAGTTCCTCGCTAAAATCAACCATCGAAATCCTGCCTAACTCATTTAAATAGTACAGAAAACGGGTTGCATACTGCAGATTTGCGGGTTCTAACTTCCATCGCAGAAACTCAATTAAAGCTTTTAAGGTAATCGATATATCCAGTGTAAGTCCGCGTTCGGAAATACAACGTATTTTTTGATCTTTTCCTTGATAATGAACGGCTTTTTGTCCCAACAAGGACGAGAATTTTTTGATCTCTTTACTTTTCCGACAAATAATGGTAATATCTGAAAATGAAAATCCATTATTGATGCACTCTTGGATGTCATCGTGCATTTGCTGCGCAGCATTTTCGAAAAAAGGATCCGCTTTTCGATCGTACTCGGACACGTGAACTTTCACACGGCCAAAATTCTTCTTAACAGAATTCTGTATACCCAAGACTCCAAATAAATTCTGATGTTCTGGTTTTAGACCCTTTGATATAAATTGGTACAATTCGTTGTTAAAATCAACAATATTCTTAGAACTCCTCCAGTTGTTACTCAGGTTTTCAATGTGAGCAGGCATCAGATCGTCCTCTTTCCCGTTTAAGATATTGAGCATAATTTCACTATCACCGCCTCGAAAGCGATAAATGCTTTGCTTTGGGTCGCCAACTAAGGTAAAAGACGAATTTTCGGTAGCTACTGTATTGTCTTTTAACGGAACAATGTTATTCCACTGCATTTGCGACGTATCTTGAAATTCGTCAATAAAAAAGTGCTGAAAACGGGTTCCAATTTT
>JAYRQH010000331.1:0-10067 GCA_041910715.1 Bergeyella sp. | reverse complement strand
GCCCTTTTTGCAGTTCTAATTTTTTTATTTCTTCTCGAGTAAATTTTTGATAGGGTTCGCGAAGGGTGAGATGACCTTGGCGAATCTGGATAATAGCTGGAGCCAGTCGTGCGTAGAATTCAGCAGGTGTAAGCGGTTTTTGGATTTTGTTTTTCACTGTTTTAAAAACCGCATCTAAACTATCTTTAGTAATATAGGCATATAAGTCTGGATGGAATTTTTGAATTTTAGTGTACGAATAATCGACGTCCTGCCGGAGTTTCTCAACCGAAATTGGTGTTTTCAAACGTTCGTTGTATTTGGAAACACTGGTACAGGAAAAACTGATAAAAAATATAAATAAGTAGAGGAAATATTTCATAAATTTAATTCGTGCGAAATCAATAAATAGATTTTATTAATCAATAAATAAAATATAATAGATTTTAATTATAATTTGAATTTCTTAATTGCATCAAAAATACATTTTTCACTGAAATGAAACTTATAGTTTTGCTTTATTCATTTTAAATAACAAAAATAACGCTATATGAACACAGAAAACGGCGAAGGCAAATGCCCTTTTAATCACGGACAAAATTCTACTAATCCTGAAAATCTGCCACCAAGAGCGGATAACGACCGAGACGATATTGAGCATACAACCAATGTGAATGCTGATCCTTACGCTACGGGGAAGTGCCCTGTTTTGCACGGTGGACAGACAGGTTTTATCAATACGGTGATGGAATGGTGGCCAAATGCACTGAATTTGGATATTCTCTCTCAGAATGACCGTAAAGTAATTCCTTTTGGAGAAGATTTTAATTACGCTGAAGAATTCAACAAGCTGGATCTTCAAGAATTAAAGAACGATATCAAAACGCTTTT
Source organism: Bergeyella sp. (assembly GCA_041910715.1). GTDB lineage: Bacteria > Bacteroidota > Bacteroidia > Flavobacteriales > Weeksellaceae > JAFAFC01. Next base: position 9,197 of record JAYRQH010000331.1, on the reverse strand, counting down.
AACGGATAGTCAGGATTGGTGGCCAGCAGATTACGGAAGTTATATCGGTATGTTTGTGCGTACGGCTTGGCATTTGGCGGGAAGTTACCGAGCAATGGACGGTCGTGGAGGTGCCAATACAGGAAATCAACGGTTTGCACCGCTTAATTCGTGGCCTGATAATGTGAACACGGATAAAGGGCGCCGTTTGCTTTGGCCTTTGAAAAAGAAATACGGAAACAAAATTTCTTGGGGTGATTTAATTGTTCTTGCGGGAACCGTTGCCTACGAAGCTGCAGGATTGAAAACCTATGGCTACGGTGGTGGACGTTTGGATATTTGGGCTCCTGAAAAAGATGTTTTCTGGGGTGCTGAAAAAGAATGGTTGGCCCCTACAGAAAGTCGTTACGAGAATGATAACAACAGAGAATCGTTGGAAAATCCATTGGCTGCTGTGCAAATGGGATTGATATACGTGAACCCGGAAGGCGTTGATGGAAATCCTGACCCTATAAAAACGGGACAGGACATCCGCGAAACTTTCAAGAGAATGGGAATGGACGATGAGGAAACTGTGGCATTAACCGTTGGCGGTCATACCGTGGGGAAATCACATGGTAACGGCGATGCTTCGAAATTAGGTCCAGATCCTGAAGCTGCAGAACCTCACGATCAAGGTCTTGGATGGCACAATCCAGAAGGTTCAGGTAACGGTTTTAATACCTTAGTTTCTGGTATTGAAGGTGCATGGACGACGCATCCAACACAATGGGATAACGAGTTTTTAACCTTGCTGTTCAAATACGAATGGAGATTAACCAAGTCACCCGCAGGAGCACATCAGTATGAGCCAATTGATATTGCTGAAGAAGATATGCCCGAAGATGCTCATTTGCCTGGTGTTAAGAGAATGCCGATGATGACGGATGCAGATATGGCCATGAAATTTGATCCTATTTACAGAGAAATTGCGTTGAATTTCTTGCATAATCCAGACAAACTTTCGGAGGTTTTTGCCAGAACTTGGTATAAATTAACGCACCGAGATATGGGTCCGAAATCCAGATATTTAGGTCCAGATGTTGCTCCAGAGGATTTAATTTGGCAAGATCCTATCCCGACAGTGGATTATACATTGAGTACGGCTGAAATTGCAGATTTAAAACAGACTTTATTAAATTCTGGACTTTCAAGAACGGAATTGATCAATACCGCATGGGATTCCGCGAGAACGTATAGAGGTTCAGATTACAGAGGTGGCGCAAACGGATCGAGAATACGATTGGAGCCTCAACGTCATTGGAAAGCAAACGAACCTGAAAGACTGAATAAGGTTTTAGCAAAATTAGAAGAAATCCAAGCCAGCTTGGAGAAAAAAGTTTCTATTGCTGATTTAATTGTTTTGGGTGGTACAGTAGCTGTGGAGCAAGCAGCGCAGGAAGCAGGTGTTATCATCAGCGTTCCTTTTGCACCTGGCCGTGGCGATGCAACTCAAGAACAAACTGATATTGAATCTTTTGAATATTTGGAACCATTGTACGACGGCTACCGTAATTTCTTAAAAGAAAATTATTCGGCAACACCAGAGGAATTATTACTGGACCGAACTCAATTAATGGGATTAACCGCTCCAGAAATGGTGGTTTTAATAGGTGGAATGCGCGTCCTGGGAACCAATTACGGCGGCTCAAAACACGGTGTGTTTACCGATAAAGAAGGAATTTTAACCAATGATTTCTTCGTGAATTTAACCGATATGAATAACAAATGGATTCCAACAGGAGACAATTTTTACAATATTGTGGATCGCAAATCGGGTGCTGTAAAATGGACCGCAACACGAGTGGACTTGGTTTTCGGATCAAATTCTATTTTAAGATCCTATTCGGAAGTGTATGCACAAGACGACAACAAAGAGAAATTCGTAAAAGATTTTGTTGCAGCTTGGGTAAAAATGATGAATGCCGATCGCTACGATTTAAAATAATCTAAACTCATTACATGAAAAGCCTCCCAATTTGGGAGGTTTTTTTGTAGTTTTAAACAAAAATGAAAATCCATACCACCAATTACTTCAACACTTTAATTGAACCCGCAGAGGATTGTCCTGTTTCGGTTTCTGAAATTCCTCCAAGAAAGGAGGGCAAATTAACTGTTGCTAATCTTTAGTATGATTTATTGAAATCCAATCCCAATCGGTTAACTTCTGATGATGTTTTATTTCAGGTTTTTGCTGAACGAAATGCTATTTCCGATGCAGAGCGTGAATCGGCGAGAACGGATTTCTTTTCCAAAGGCCAGCCTTGTTTTCGTGCTTCACCTTTAATGAAGCGTTATGGTTGGGGGATTTTATATGATCATGAAGGAAAAATGAAATTGCTCTCAACAGATTCTGAGCGCTATCTAAAATTGGTAAACGATAAAGAAATCACCAAAGTGAAAGCCATGCGAAATGCTAAAAAATAGCATCGTCATTCTAATTTGGCAGGTTTGATTTTTATTTTTTTCCAAATTTCAACTTCATTTATAGTCACTAATTTGTATTTTTAAAGGATGAATGAATTACTAGATATTTCACTTCGATCGCTTGCTGTATATCTGTTTATGATTGTAGCCTTGCGTCTATTCGGGAAAAATCAATTATCGCAGCTTAATGCAGGCGACGTTGTACTATTACTCTTGATTTCCAACGCGGTTCAGAACGCAATGGTAGGACCAAATACAAGTTTGCAAGGGGGGCTGGTGGCTGCATTAGTACTTTTTACAATTAATTTGGTATTTAAAAAACTCATTTTTAAAAATTCTACATTCAAAAATTTAGTAGAAGGACAAGCTGTTGTGCTTATTCGTGATGGCGTTGTGATGGAAGATGCCGCTAAGAAATGCGAAATAAGTACATCCGAACTTCAAGAAACGGTGCATGAACATGGCGTGGCAACCCTAGCGAATGTTCAATTAGCTGTTTTGGAAGTCGATGGAAGTATTTCCGTTGTATCCATGGATGCGAATGGTTCTACCCATTACACAAGGCACAAAAAATCCTTACGAAAACGGCATACGTACTAGTTTACAACTGAAGCAAACCTCTCAATAAAATTGAAAGGTTTTTTTGTAACAAATTGTTATAATTGATACTAACACGTATGAAAGTTTCCTGATGAGTCCATTAGAACAAGAATTTGTCGATCGAATTGAAAAACACAAAGGTGTTATTTTCAAAATTTCCAGGATGTATATGGATCATCCAGACGATCAGAGCGACCTCTTTCAGGAAATTACCTACCAAGTTTGGAAATCGTATCCAAGTTTTGCTGGCAAGAGCGAATTTTCTACTTGGTTATACCGAATCGCCTTGAACACCGCCATCGTTTTTTTGAAGAGTGATAAGCGAAAACGAGACTTACTACAGAACACTCAACTTGATAATTTCAATATCAGATCGGAAGATTATAATTGGGAAGATGAGCAAAAGCTCAGCACAATGTATCAGGCAATTAATCAGCTTAATCCCATTGATAAAGCGTTGATATTTTATTATTTGGAAGATATTTCGGGTAAAGAAATGGCTAAGCAGTTGGGGATTTCGGAAGTGAATGCGCGCGTAAAACTTAATCGTGCTAAAGAAAAACTAAAGCAGTTAATTGCTGCTAAAACAAGTTAAAATCCTTGATATTATGGACCTTAACGAACTTAAAGACCTTTGGAATAAAGAAGAAGTAAAAGAAACGCCCCAAGTTTCTTTAGAAAAACAAAACGAAATTCATTCGCCTTTGGATAAAATCCGCAGGAATATGCGCATTGAGTTTTGGTATACCATTCTTTCGTATCCGTTGCTTGCTGTACTCATTTTCTATGGAGCCCAGGAAATGGCACAATGGAAAATGCTCATGGTATTATTGGTCATTGGCTTATGCATTTGGCTGTATTATTTTACTAAGTTCAACACACTCTATCGAAAAATCAACTCCGAAAGTTTTTCAACATTTCATCAATTATTGAATTTGAGATACGAACTGGTTTTAAATACCGAGCTTTACAAGTCCTATTATATTAGTTATATTCCTATAACTTTTTGCTCTTATTTCATTGTTTATGGAATTCGTGACGAATCTACTTCGCACCTGATATTCCTTACGTCACTCACCTTAGTTGCCTCAATTCTGATCTATTTTTTGGGAAAGTTGTGGTTACGCGAGTTTTATGGAAAATATATTGTGGAAGTTTCCGATTTGGTCATGGAACTTACTGACGAGAAAGATGATTTCGTATTTGATCGTAAATCATTGCAATCGGAAGTAAAATTCAAACCATTTATGAAGACGCGTATTTTTTTTGAACGTCAATTCGGTAACGCAGGTTTGTGGCTTAATTACATCGTTTGGATTTTGATCGGTTTTATCATGCTGTTGTTGGTGTCCTTCATTGCTGGATTTACGGTTGGATATTTAGGTTTAGTGTAGCAACTATCTAAGTTAAAAAGTATCTATGTATTGTTAGTACGCAATTTTATTGATTAATAAAAAAAAGCCTCTAGTCAGAAGCTTTTTGATAATAATATCGTGGAATTTGGTAGGATTAAAGACAATCCTTTACATCACTTAACATTAAACGTTGACTGGACGTGTTTGCAGGAACGGCCACATCATCAGAAGGTCGGTAATATGCGATTTTTAATGTGTCAGGAACGTAAATGCGAACCGTCATATGGCTGTATCCACTAGGTCGGTAAGAGATCCAGAAACCATTGGGGTGCAGTCCCCATGTACCATACTCAATCTCAGATTTCTCACTGTTTATGCCGGCAAGCATCGCATACTTTTCCAGTTCGGTATACGAATACGATGACGAGTTGAAGGCTTGTCTGATTTTATTTTCTGCGTCTAAAACCATCTGAACAGACTTTGGAAGACTGTTCTTAACGTCCGACATCATGCTTTGCGGTATAAAATCCAATCCCATTTTGCTCAGTGCTAGTAAATCTTTTGGAGTTAACAGCTTTGAAGCAACCAATTGAAGTTCGGGACCTAAATTTTTAAAATTGGCTTTCGCAATAATCGCCCATAACAAGGCTTGTACATCCGACTGTTTAATTTCTGGGTGATTAGCCCAATTTTTTACCAGCTTGTCAACAATTTCTTCCTTTGGTCCTTTTAGCGGCGCATACAAGTAGCCATCGCCTTTACTCGGAGCATACGTCCCTGCTTTTAAGCAAAAACTTTTAAGTTTCAATTCGTAATAACCAGGCTTTAGTACGTAGCCTTTTTCTGTAAAATCAGCGGTGCATAGAGTCGTGTATTTCGCATCTTTCCCAAAATCTGGATCTTTAATACTGCTTTTGTCACAATCTTTAAAATTAGTGGTAATCGCTTCGGAAGTTATTAGGTTTTTAACGTTGGAACCCGCTAGGTTTGTGGCTTTTTCGGTGGCTTTTTCTTTGAGTTTGTCTTTAAGCACGTTTAGTATTTGTGCCTGGCTATTAATGCTCAATAAGGCAAAAAATACAAATAGAAGATACTTTTTCATTTTGCTGTTTTTTAAGGATAAAAATACATATTATTTAAAAACGATTATATAATAAGCCGCTTTTATGAAAAAAAAATGCAGATTTTTTATCTACCGAACAAGTAGGGTATGTTAGTGAGCATTTAAGTATCTTTGTGAGATTTTTTAATTACATACTGGTGGCATATAAGGATTTTTTAAATCTTAAAAACAGAAAACTTATACAATATTCCTTGCTGTTGTGCATCTTGATTATCCAAGTGTTTATTGGATTTTTCGTGTACACCGAAATTAAGAATAAAAAAGATGTGTCTTTTGTGGAAACACAGCTTAAGGAGCTTGGTCAGCTTGATCAGTTTACTAAAAAATCGAAGTCGAGTTTGTATGATGTGCAGCATCGTTTTCAAAACTATTTGGCAACCAAAGACAAGAAGGATTTAAATGCGTATTACGAGTCGGTAACCATGCTGACGAATAGTTTTGATACGTTAAATTATTTCACACAAAAAAATAAAAATTTGCAAACGGCTTCTTTGAGAAGTGAAAAGGAATTTCCTAATGTGCGCAAATTGCGAACTGTAATAGACTCGATCACGCGTAGTTTTGTGGTCCCAAATTCGGTGCAAACCGAGCGTTCGCCATTGATTCAGAAGTATACCTACGAATACAAAGCCCCGGAAATAAATATTGAAACCGAACGATATTCTGACACGCTTCAGAAAAAGAAATTATTTGGTCGATTGAAAGATGCGATCTCTGGAAAGGAAAACGTGCGGAAAGACAGTACGGTGGTGAAAATGAAAGAGGTGGTCGCTGAAAATGAAGCACGATCTCATAAAATTTGGGACAGTTTGATGAATGCTGCAGAAAAGCATTATACCAAACAAATCAAGAATGTTCAGATAACTTACAAAAATACAGAAGAGGCAAAAATAAACAACAATACAGCTGAACTGGAGGTTTTTCAGAAGGTCCTCAATTACGGGAACGATCTTATGAACTTCTACGATACCAGTATTCACCAAGCCAAATCCAATTTAGAAAGTGAATTAGCAAATCGAAGAAATCAAAATGATAAAAGACGCTTGAATTTCATTATTGCCGCTCTGATATTTATGTTCATTATGTCCATTTTGATGTTCTTTTTTACACGGTTGGCATTTTTTTATGAAGAAAAACTGCGTAAAGCCGACGAGCTGAATCGAGCGAATTTAAAATTCAAAAATAGAATTCTGGGTATGCTAAGTCACGAGTTGCGTTCGCCACTAAAGATTATTAGTCTTTTTGCCAATCGAATTACCAAAAAAACGACCGATGACAGTATTAAAGAAAATCTGAAATCCATCAGATTTACCAGTAATTCCTTGCTAATTCAATCCAATCAAATTCTGGAGTATGCTAAAAATCAAGAGGTTGAAAATCATTTGATAAAAGAAGACTTTAATTTACATCAAGAAATTTCGTCCATTTTAAAATCAATACAACCTTATATTGAAACACGAAATAATGAATTTTTTATTTCGGAATCTATTGATGATCAGATTGTTGTTCATTCCGATAAAACCAAGCTCAATCAGCTTTTTATGAATATCATCGGGAACGCCAATAAATTCACAAAAGACGGTAAAATCTTGGTACAAACGAAAGCTGTGAAACTCGATATCAATACGATTCTTCTAGAGACGGAAGTACAAGATACCGGGGCGGGGATATCAGAAACGGATCTTAAAAATATTTTCGAACCTTACTATCAAGGCGTCCTGTCAAATGATGTTGAAAATTTAGGTGCAGGCTTGGGGTTAAGTTTGTGTCAGGAAATTGTAGCTTTGTACGACGGAAGTATTTCAGCAAACAGTGAACTAGGGAAGGGCACGAACGTGAAATTTACGCTCTGAATGGATTTAAAAAGCTAATTAGTGGATAAAAAACAAACTTTTTTAGTTGCTGATGATCATAGTTTGATAAGGCAAGGGGTCGTTTTTCTAATCGAAGACTTAGAAATTGACTGCGATGTGCATCAAGCAAGTTCATTGGTTCAAGTACAAGAAAAAATTGATACGCTTCCCATTGATCTGCTGATTATTGATGCACATTTTCCAGACGGCAACAGTTTATCAATCATTCCAAAATTAAAAGAAGTAAATCCCGAGCTGAAAATCTTGGTTTTTACGGGTCTTGAAGAAGAGCAATATGCTTTAAAATTTCTCAATGCAGGTGTTAATGGATTTGTAAGTAAGCTTGCGGAAGAAGAGGACGTGCGTGATGCAATAGAGAACGTATATCTCACAGGAGAATACCTCTCCGAAAAGACTAAAAATATGTTGCTTGATTCTATTCGAAATCCTAAATCCAAAAATCGGGTTGCCCTTTTATCAGAACGTGAACTTCAAATAGCTAAATTGTACGCTGAAGGTTTAGGTAATTTGGAAATTGCAAACCAGCTAGATCTTAAACAAAATACGGTGAGTACCGTAAAAAATCGAATTTTTGAGAAATTGCAAATTGATAACTTGGTTCAATTGCTTGAAATTATCAAATCCAATCCCTTCTAGATTTTGCTTTTTTGTAGATAAAAATCTACACTCAGTTCGAATTATATCGATTTCATTTTCTTGAGCGGAAGAAGATGTCGCTTTATCTTTGTTGTTACAAATGATGGGATAGCGATATCCAAAAACACAAATGCTATTCGATACAAAAACACGAATGATCTGAAAACATAAATGATGGATCAAAAAAGAAAAGGCTCTCACTAGTGAGAGCCTTTTCGATTAGTATTAAACATTATTACATTTCGTTAATAATGGTATCGAGTGTTGCACTTGGTCGCATTGCAGCGTAGGTTTTCGTTTCGTCCTGCTTGTAGTAACCGCCAATGTCCTGAGGTTTTCCTTGAGCTCCGATAAGCTCCTCATTTATTTTAGCTTCGTTTTCCTGCATGGCTTTGGCAATAGGTGCAAATTTTGCAGCCAAATCCGCATCTTTTGTCTGTGCTGCTAAAGCTTCCGCCCAATACATTGCTAAATAGAAGTGGGAACCTCTGTTGTCGATGGTTCCTAATTTTCTACCAGGCGATTTATCGGTTGCTAAGAATTTTGCATTCGCTTCATCTAAAGCATCAGCCAAAATTTGTGCTTTTTCGTTGTCTTGAGTTTGCGCAAGATGTTCTAGAGAGGCTTGAAGAGCCAAGAATTCACCTAAAGAATCCCATCTCAAATAACCCTCTTCAACAAACTGTTCAACATGTTTTGGTGCCGAACCACCAGCTCCCGTTTCGAATAAACCACCGCCGTTCATCAATGGTACGATAGAAAGCATTTTCGCTGAAGTTCCCAGTTCTAAAATTGGGAAAAGATCGGTTAAATAATCTCTCAAAACGTTTCCAGAAACCGAAATCGTGTCTTTTCCTTCTCGTGCTCTTTTCAACGTTTCAGTCATGGCATCTTTCACATCCATAATTCGGATGTCAAGACCAGCTGTATCGTAATCTTTCAGGTATTTTTCTACTTTTTTAATGATTTCTCTGTCGTGCGCTCTTCCTTTATCCAACCAGAAAATGGCAGGTGTATCCGACAATCTTGCTCTGTTAACAGCCAATTTCACCCAATCCTGAATCGGTGCGTCTTTGGTTTGACACATTCTGAAGATGTCGTTTTTCTCCACTTTTTGCTCCAAAAGAACATTTCCGTTGGCATCTTCTACTTTTATCGTTCCGT
>JAYRQH010000330.1:0-5396 GCA_041910715.1 Bergeyella sp. | reverse complement strand
CTTACCCGAAATGTTTTTGGAGGTGCTGAAAACCTTACAACAAGTTTTTCCGGAACTTTTGGAAGTGTAAAAAACACCAAAAATTTAGACAAACGCGTAATTGCTTATGAGATTGCTGCGCAGGCCAATTTAGCATTACCAAAACTTTTGTTACCCTTCACCTATTACAAGATTATACCAAAACGCTACTCTCCTACTTCATCCATTACGTTAGGAACTTCGGTACAGGAAAATATAGGTTTGGGACGTATCAACTTTAATGCAGGGCTTAATTATTTTGCGAATGTGAATGATATTGTGACGCATCGCCTGTCGCTTTTCAATACGCAACTAAGCTTTACGCGGAACAAAGAAAAGTACTACGACTTTTTCCCAAGAGATCGAGATATTCGCGACGATATTTTCCAAATTTATGATCCTGCCTTGTATACGCAATTTGAGAATGGATTAATCTCTTCCGATGATTTCACACAACGAATCATGCAAGATCCGAATTTTGCAAGCTCACTTGACCCAACTCAAATGGATACCTACAATTCATTTTTACAATCACTTGCCAACAAAGATCGACAAACGCAGGATGTGATAATATCCTCTGTTTTGTACAATTTTATTTATAACGAAATCGGTAAAAAAGACTATCCAAATCCTTTTTATTTCAATGCAAAGGTGGAAACATCAGGCAATATGCTAGGTTTGTTTGGAAAAACAAAAGAACAACCTGGGCAAACGTTCAATAATGAAGTAAAAACCATTTTTGGAAAACCATATTCACAGTTTGTGAAATTTGATTTTGATGTTCGAAAATACTTTCAGTTCTTCGGAAATCACACATTGGTATTACGTCAATTTGTAGGTGTTGGAATTCCGTACGGAAATTCGACAACAATGCCTTTCGTACGATCGTATTTTAACGGTGGATCCAATGATATTAGGGCGTGGCGTGTCTTTGGCGGACTTGGACCAGCCGATTCGCAATTGGATGAGCGTGTGCGCTCGTATGTGATGGAAAACATGAAGCTGACAACCAATGTCGAATACCGTATTCCATTCAACGAGATGTTCGAAGGTGCAGCTTTTGTTGATGCTGGAAATATTTGGAGTTTAAGAAAAAACCAATTTGGTGATCAGTTTTCATTTAAAAATTTCATAAGTGAAATGGGTGTCGGCACTGGTGTTGGACTTCGTATTAATATTGCGTACGTTACTTTACGACTGGATGCAGCGTATAAGATGTACGATCCGAACAAGCCTGTTGGCGATCGATGGGTCATAGGGAAATGGCAACCGCTAAAACCTGTTCTTAATTTTGCCTTCGGATATCCGTTCTAAGAAATTATAAAATAACCAATAAAAAAGGTGCTCCGAAATTTCGGAGCACCTTTTTTATTCTATTTCGCTTGTTAACCCTCGCGACAATAACTTTTTGTGCATCGGGAGCAATTTCTCCATTGAGCCTGTTTTCACCGTACATTTACCCTTATAGTGTACCAAAATCGTACATTGTTCAGCTTGAATAAGTGTATGTTCGCAAATTTCGATTAAACATTCAATAACGAAGTCAAAAGTATTAACATCATCGTTGTACAAAACCAATTTATTTTCGTCATCTGTTTCTTCTAATACCATTACTTCCTCTTCCCATTGTCGTTTGGGTTGGTCGTAATCGTGTATATTAAAAATTGTTTCCATCATCATCAATTTAATTATCCAACATTTCTACAAAATCATCGTCTTCATTAGAACCTTCATAGATAAGCTCTACCACATCAACTGATTTGTTTTGCATTTTCAATATCTTAAAATGATAATCCAAAATATCAAACTCTTGGTTTTCCTCAGGAATATCTTCTAATTTATGCAAGATAAAACCAGCGAGTGTATTATAATCACCATCCTCCGAAAGTGGCAATGGTTTAGGCAAATAGTCGTTAATCTCCTCTAAAGGTTGCGTTGCTTGCACCCAAAAGGTATTTTCGCCTACTTTATCTACAATTTGATCTTCGTCGTCTTCTTCATCTTGAATTTCACCTACCAATTCTTCTAAAATGTCCTCTAAAGTGATAATTCCCTCGGTGCCTCCAAATTCGTCGATAACAATAGCTAAATGCTGCTTTTTTAACTGAAAAACTTTCAGCAAATCGGATATTTTCTTGCTACCAATAACAAAGAACGCTTCTCGCATCAGCTCCTTCAAATCTTCATGCGTAATGTTTCCACTTCGCTTGATAAACTCGCGAATAATCTCTTTCGTATACAAAATACCAATCACATTATCAATAGAATCTTCATATACCGGAATACGCGAATAGCCGCTTTCCATGATAACATCAATAATTTCGTTGATGGGATCTTCAATATCGATTGATAAAATATTCTGTCTTGGAACCATGATTTGTTTTGCCGAATGATCGGTAAAATCAAATGCATTTTTAATGATTTCGTAGTTCTCTTCTTCAATTTCACCCGAATCAGCACTTTGCTTTACCAAAAGTTGAAGTTCTTCGGTAGAATGAATGTCGGCATCACTAACCGGCGGAATATTGATCAAACGTAAAAAACCATTGGACATCGAGTTCATTAACCAAATAATCGGTTTGCAAATAATGGTGAACCAACGCAACGGGTACGCAATTGCCATAGTTGTTTGCTCTGCTTTCCGAATCGCAATGGATTTTGGCACGAGTTCTCCAAAAACTATATGCAAAACGGTAATAATCGCAAAACTTATGACTAACGAAATAGTAGTTATTGTGCTCTCGGCTAGATTAATATCGAAGTAGTGAAAAGCCTTATCCACAACATGATGCAGGGCACTTTCCCCAACCCAACCTAAGGCAAGTGAGGCCAATGTAATCCCAAGCTGAGTAGCTGATAAATAAGCGTCTAACTGTTTGATGATATGTTCAGCCTGTTTCGCTAAGGCGTTTCCTTCGGCAGCTTTTAGCTGTATTTGGGAATATCTAACTTTTACAATTGAAAATTCGGCTGCTACGAAAAAGCCGTTAAGTAATACTAAGAATAAAGCTAATAAAAGCTTGAGTATGTCCGAATCCATTAATAATTATACAATATAATGTGCAAAGATAGTATTTTTTTGAAAACTCCAATTTGAACAAAAAAAAGCACTGGAATCAAATTCCAGTGCTGTTCTATAAATTGAAATTTATTTTTTATGAATTCTTCAACGCTTCTGCTCCAGAAACAATCTCCAAAATTTCGTTGGTAATTGCTGCCTGACGCGCTTTGTTGTAGAAAATAACCAAATCATTTTTCAAGGCTTGTGCATTGTCAGTTGCTTTATGCATCGCAGTCATACGCGCACCGTGTTCGGAAGCAACAGAATCTAAAACTGCCTTAAACAATTGCGTTTTAATGGATTTCGGAATCAAATTATCCAAAATTTCATTACGGCTTGGTTCGAAAATATAATCAGTTTCCACACCCGCAACTTCTTCCTGCTCTGGCATTGAGATTGGAAGTAACTTTTCAGTTTGAATCTCTTGTGTTGCTGCGTTTACGAACTTGTTGTAAATGATATACACTTCATCAAATCTACCATCAACAAAATCCTTCATTGCTCTGATCGCAACATTGGATACATTTTCGAATGTTAGATTATCGAATAACAAACTGTCATTGCTATACACATCTTTTTGCTTTCGCACCGCATCGTATGCTTTCTTACCAATGGTAACAACACTCGTTTCCACGTTTCCGTGTGCTTGCAACTGATGATTAAGCTCTTTCACTACAGAAGAGTTGAAAGCTCCTGCAAGACCTCTGTTGGACGTCACTACGATAAATAAAACTTTCTGTACTTCTCTTTCTTGTGCATAGACAGAAACCTGATCTACACTCGAACTCGAATTAACATTCTGAATAAGCTCTTGTAATTTCTCAGAATAAGGTCGTAACATCTGAATCGCATCTTGTGCTTTTTTCAACTTGGCAGCAGATACCATTTTCATAGCACTTGTAATCTGCATCGTTGATGAGATGGATGTAATTCTTCCTCTGATTTCTTTTAGGTTTGCCATTATTCTATAAAGGTTTCAAGTTTTCTGAGTTTCAGATCGAACGATGAAGCTCGATCTGAAACTTGAACTAAATTCTAATTAAATTTTGAAGCGATATCGCTTGCAGCAGATTTCAAAACATCTGTTACGCTATTGTCAATCTTTCCAGATTTGATGGCAGCCATCGTTTCAGGATGCTTCGCTTTCAATAACTCAACATAGTCTTTCATGAATTCTTTTACTTTCTTCACAGGAACGCTACGAAGTAAGTTTTCAGTACCTGCATATACCATTGCCACCTGCTCTTCTACAGGAAGCGGAGAGTTTACCGGTTGCTTCAAGATTTCCACGTTTTTCTCTCCTTTAGAAATTACAGACAATGTAGCTGCATCTAAGTCGGATCCGAATTTAGCAAACGCTTCTAATTCTTTATACTGAGCCTGGTCTAATTTTAAAGTACCAGATACTTTTTTCATTGATTTGATCTGCGCGTTACCTCCTACTCTGGATACAGAGATACCCACGTTGATTGCTGGACGAACCCCTGAGTTGAATAAATCCGACTCCAAGAAAATCTGTCCATCTGTAATCGAAATTACGTTTGTTGGAATATATGCAGAAACGTCACCCGCTTGAGTTTCGATAATCGGAAGGGCTGTTAAAGATCCGCCTCCTTTTACGATTGGCTTCAATGATTCTGGAAGGTCGTTCATTTGCTTTGCAATTTCATCATCAGCGATTACTTTTGCTGCTCTTTCTAACAATCTTGAGTGAAGATAGAAAACGTCCCCTGGATATGCCTCACGACCTGGTGGTCTTCTTAATAATAAGGAAAGCTCACGGTAAGCAACAGCTTGCTTAGACAAGTCATCATAAACGATTAATGCTGGACGTCCAGTGTCTCTGAAGTATTCTCCAATTGCAGCACCAGCCATCGCTGAATAAACCTGCATTGGTACTGGATCTGAAGCGTTTGCCGCTACAACAACTGTATACGCTAAAGCTCCTTTATCCTGTAATGTTTGAACGATCTGCGCAACGGTAGATGCTTTCTGACCGATTGCAACGTAGATACAATATACTGGTTGACCCGCATCATAAAATTCTTTTTGGTTAAGAACGGTATCAATTGCAACGGTAGTTTTACCCGTTTGTCTATCTCCAATGATAAGCTCTCTTTGTCCTCTACCTACAGGGATCATCGAGTCAATAGCTACGATACCTGTCTGTAATGGTTCGTTTACCGGTTGTCTGTAGATTACACCTGGAGCTTTTCTCTCCAAAGGCATCTCGTAAAGTTCTCCTGTGATAGGCCCTTTACCGTCGATTGGGTTACCCAATGTATCTACTACTCTACCTAATAAACCTTCTCCTACT
>JAYRQH010000329.1:0-4804 GCA_041910715.1 Bergeyella sp. | reverse complement strand
GAATTATCAGGTCTCGGCGGTGGTTATGGTGATTTGGGAGGTCTGCAAACTATGGACGATATTCAAAATCCAAAGCCACGACCAAACTCACAATCGGAGGGCGGAAGCTCCAAGAAAAAAGAAGAAAACATCAATGAGAATCTGAATAAAGATCCGGAAATTGATTTTAACAAATAAATATGAAAGCCTTCCTCATGGGAAGGCTTCTTTATCTTATGAATATTCAAAATATCAGTCAACCCTTCCTTGCGAACTTCAAAGGAGATCATTCGTACGATACGCGACAACGCCAGACACCAGGATTTCTCTATGCTTTGGTAAAACCGATGATTTTCACTAAGACATCGTTGCTCCATTTTAATGCGAAGCTTTCCGAGGAAATTGGTTTGGGAGAACTTGGTGACAATGCCGCATTCTTAGCAGCGCAAAATTTACCCGAATCCATGCAGACGTACGCAACAGCGTATGCAGGACATCAATTTGGTAATTGGGCAGGTCAGTTAGGAGATGGACGCGCTATTTTTGCAGGTGAAATAATAAACAACCAAGGAAAATCTACCGAACTGCAATGGAAAGGAGTTGGCGCAACGCCTTACTCACGCCATGCCGATGGTAGAGCCGTCTTGCGCTCGTCGGTACGGGAATGTCTTATGAGCGAAGCGATGTATCATTTGGGTGTTCCCACTACGCGCGCGCTTAGCTTGTCATTATCGGGCGGACCCGTACTTCGCGATATGATGTACGATGGTAATCCTGAATATGAAAAGGGAGCCATCGTTATGAGAACGGCACCAAGTTTCATTCGATTCGGTCATTTTGAATTATTGGCTTCACGAGGAGAAATTGATGAGTTAAAAAAACTCGCGGATTACACAATAGGTAAGTATTTTCCTGAAATTACAACGGCAGGGAAGCAAAAATATATCGATTGGGTGCGATCGGTAGCAATGAAAACGGCTGATTTAGTGTGCGAATGGATGCGCGTTGGTTTTGTGCATGGGGTTTTGAATACCGATAATATGTCCATTCTTGGTTTAGGAATTGACTACGGACCTTTTTCGATGATGGATCAGTTCGATCTTAATTTCACTTCCAACACAACCGATTTACCAGGAAGACGTTATGCATTTGGAAAGCAGGGCCAAATAGCACAATGGAATGTTTGGCAACTGGTAAATGCCCTATTTCCAATTATAGAGGATGAAGAGGCTTTGCAATTGATTCTTAACGATTTTAGTGGCTATTTTTGGAAAAGACATGATGCAATGATGCTTCGTAAACTGGGAATTAGCAATTTGAAAGAGGGTGATGTAGATATTATTACAGAACTTATAGGAATTCTGCAAGATTTGCAACTTGATTATACATTGTTTTTTAATGAATTAGAACGTTATCGGTCAGACGAAAAGTTCGTATGGGATTGGGATACTATTTCGTACAAGCAAATTACCGCTTCCGATCGAGAGCGATTTAGTGCTTTTCTGAAAAATTATGAAGAGCGCCTAGCGACTAATGAAATCTCAAAAGAGCAATCAGTATTGCTGATGCAAACCAACAATCCCAAGTTCACACTTCGTAATTACCTTTTGTATCAGTGCATTGAAGAAGTCAATTCGGGAGAAATGTCGCTTTTTAATAAATTGTGGGAAGCTTTGCAAAATCCCTATCAAGTAGTATATCCCGAATTTTCAAAGAAGAGACCCGTAGGCTATGATGACCAACCAGGTTGCTCAACTCTTTCATGCAGTTCTTAGAATCCGTACTTTTGCCGCAATTTTAATGAACATGATAAAAGCGAAAGCATTTGCAAAAAATCTAATTCACTTGATTTTCCCATCAACAAAGACCGAAATTATACTTTTTTTCATTTTTTTGATTGGTTATGGAATTTTGGCGACAGAAATTGCATCAAATTACCGAATTATTTTTGACAATCGAATTCCTTGGGATGCTTATTTTAGTTTTGATAACCGATCGATAGTTTTTACTGGTGGTGGTTTCGAAAGGCATCCGTTGGCAAACTATTTTTTTGATCAACTTCGAAACTTTTCCTTGTGGATATCGAACGGCAAATACAACGCTGACTTTCGTTTGACTCTAGCTTATTGTAGCGTCCTCGCAGTTAGTTTAGCACTCATTCAGATATTTAAATACCTAAAAAATAGTATTCAGCTTCCATTATATGTTTCTATCTCGTTGGTTGTTTTTACAGCTTTCTTCTCAACGAGTATTTTGCTCTCTTTTACACCAGAGACCTATACGTATACGTTTCTTTTGCTTGCCATTTTTAATTATTATTCCGCATTAAAAATTCGCTCCGATAAGAAGATTTCCGGAGTTGGACTCGGCCTTTTTGCGGTAGCTACGGGCGGACTTACCATTACTAACATTGTTAAGATCTATATTCCCGTTCTTTTTGAAAAGGACATTTTCCGTAACTGGAAGAAATTCGGAAATGCCGTAGCGCGAGTAGGTATTTCTGTCATTGTATTTGTATTGCTGTATCTAAATCGATTAGAGTGGGATTTTACCCGAATTTTTAGCAAGACGACCGAGCAGTATGATAAGTTTTCTCAGCCGAAAGTTGTACCCATTTGGGATATGATTCTTTCCTGGTTTTTTGGAGGAAATGTGTTGTTTTCAAGCTTTATGATTCGCGATTATCACAATAAAAAAGGCTTTGATTATAAAGCTCTTTTTATGGATGTTTACGACGGGATAGGACAATATGCATTTGTTATAGTACTCCTTATTTTGATACTTTGGAGCGTAATTAAAAATCGGAAAAACCGCTTGGTTTGGATTCTTGCCATTTCCTTTCTTGTTGATATCATCATACATTGCGTGCTGAAATTTGGTTTGCATACATCCTACATCTACGGCGGACATTTTGTTTTTGTTTACCCATTGCTTCTTGGTTGGCTACTGTATTCCTATCGACATTCAAAAGTGTTTTTCAGTGTCGTGTTTTGTCTCTTTCTCATGTTGTTTGCGTATCTCGTTGGAAATAACATCTACCGAATGAGCGAGTTTTTTGAATTTATCAATCGATACTACCAATAAAAAAAATTCCGAACCATGGGTTCGGAATTTTTTGTTTCTATTTTTCTATAGTTTATTTTGCCTCTGCACAGAAAATATAATACTGTACAATTGTGGCATTTTTAAAGTATTCACGAATTCTTCTTAAATCGGGCGCTGCTGTTTCTTTTTTAAAGTAGCTACCAACCAAAATTTTATAGTTCGGTCGCAATGAAGCGTCGGTTTCTGCTTTAATTGAAGGAAATCGTCTTCTGAAATACGCTTTTATTTCATTCGCTTCTGCATTGGATTTCACAACAGTCAACTGAATTTTATACCCCATTAATCTTGGGTTTTGTCTACAGATTTCTGCCGTAGTCAGTTTTCTGCTTGGTACACTTACGCGGTTTCCTCGAGATTCGGAACCGCTGGAAATGCCAGAGTTATTGGAAGAAGGTCTTTCGATAGCACAATTAGCTTCTGCTTTTTCCAGCAAATCATTTATTCTTTTATCCATCGTTACACTGACTTCGGTACCACTCAGGGTGTCTTTTTTAGTAACTTGTTGAGCGATTGACAGATGGGATACAAGTATCAAAAATAAGCCAAAAGACTTTAAAAGATTTTTCATCAACTAATTATTTTAGGCAAATGTACTATAAATAAAAAAATATACCAAAACCACCTATTTAGAATCAGTATAAATTACCCTGATTCCGAATAAAGCACCAGCTATGGCTCTTAAAATTGTGTTAAAAGTTTTATTTTTGCGGAATTGATTCTAATAGTAGATTAATTAAATAACCCAATTTTACCATAAATGATTAGTTGGAGAAAGCATTACAAGAAAGGTCTGATAGCGATAGGTCTATTGTTGTCAACTGGTGCTTCTATTTATGCACAAGAAGGCGATCCTAAAAACGGAGAAAAGCTCTTTAAGGCAAACTGTACCGCGTGTCACGCTTTAGACAAACAATTGATTGGACCAGCCCTTGGAGGTGTGGTAGATCGTTTGCAGAAAGATCAAGGTCTGGATACAGAATGGCTTCATAAGTGGATTAAAAACAATGAAGAATTAAGAGCTTCCGGCGATAAATACGCAAACGAGGTTTTTGAGAAGTTTAATAAAACTGCTATGACGCCGTTCCCGAATCTTTCGGATAAGGATATTGACGATATCTTGGCGTATACAACCAATCCGCCGGCTCCAGAGCCAGAAGCGGCTGCAGGAGGAGCTGCTGCGACGGGTGCTGATGCATTGGCTGCTCTTGAAGCGGAAAAGAAAAACAGCTTAAATTCTAAAATTATCCTTGGTTCTTTACTAGCAATTGCCGGGCTTTTAGTTTGGTTGTTGTTGAAATTGAGACAACTTGTGAAGCTTCAGCAATCTGAAGAATTAGGTGATCTTGGGGCTACGCGCGTTCAATCTTTCGGTCAACTTTACGAAAAATACCATGTTGTTGGTAAGGCTTTGATGGGTCTACTAGCGCTTTTCGCTGTATATGGAGTTTGGAACTGGTTGATGTGGATCGGTGTTTACAAAGGATACACTCCAGAACAACCTATTCATTTCTCGCATAAAATTCACGTTGGAGAAAATAATATCGACTGTCAGCTATGTCACTCAGGTGCTAAGTATGGTAAAGTATCCGAAATTCCTTCAATGAACGTTTGTATGAACTGTCACCGTAATATTTCTGAGTATAACGGGAAATACATGGAGCCAGGGAAAGACAAGGCATTCTATGATAACGAAATCAAGAAAATTTACGCAGCAACTGGT
>JAYRQH010000328.1:0-20763 GCA_041910715.1 Bergeyella sp. | reverse complement strand
CGAAATAACAGTTCCTGTCTATCCGGGAGGCATGAATGCACTACGGGCGGAAGTTGTTAGTCATTTTTATATGGATGCTTTTTCATATTTGGAACAAAATGTGGCAACCAGTATTGAATTTGTTGTTGATGAAAATGGATCCATCATATTTGTTGATGCGCAAGGTGAAAACGGTGTTTTAAATACCCAAGCTTCGCTCGCCATGTATTTGTTGCAAGGAAAGTTTATACCAGCAATTTGGAAGGGTAGAGCGGTTCCGCATCGTTTGACAATGCCTATAAAATTACAAATAGAAGAATGATCAAGAAAAATGAAAAGTGGGTATTGCTACTCGTGCTTACGCTAATCTGGGGTTCGTCTTTTATTCTTATTAAAAAATCACTTGATTACTTTAGTCCATATCAAGTGGGTGGCTTACGTGTTTTAATTGCGGGAATTTTGATGTTTCCTTTGGCATGGAAAGGAATTAAGCAATTCCCCAGAAAACGTCTTAAATGGCTTGTATTAGCGGCCTTCACAGGAAATTTTATTCCGATGTTTCTGTTTCCGATTGCGGAAACACAAGTAAGCAGCAGTATTGCCGGAATTATAAATTCCATGATGCCTATTTTTGTCATCATTGTGGGAGGTTTAGTCTGGAAGTTTCCGACAAACAAAAATCAGATTATCGGGGTTTTAATCAGCTTTGTGGGAGCATGCATTATCGCAATGCAAGGCTCTGAAAGTGGTGGAGTAAAAATAGTTCCCATTTTGTTGCTTTTGTTGGCAACCCTGCTTTATGCAATCAGCACAACCACAGTGAAAGCGAAACTGAATGAAGTGCCCTCAAAATTACTTTCGGGTTATGTTTTTTCATTTGTGCTTTTTCTGCCATCATTGATTTCGCTTGTCTTCTCAGGCTTTTTTCAACGTGTGGATTTTGAAAGTGCAGAATTTTGGAAAGGCATTGGTTTTGTATCGCTTTTAGCTATATTCGGAACCGGATTGGCGATGATGCTCAATTATCGACTGCTAAGTATTTCCACACCGCTTTTTGCTTCAACAACTACATTATTGATGCCTATTGTAGCTGTTTTGTGGGGTCTTTTGGATGGGGAAAAATTAAGCGTTCTTCAGATTCTTGGTGCAGCAATTATTATTGCGGGACTGATATTTCTTCGTAAAAAATAAAAAAGTTTCGGCGAGCAAAGCTCGCCGAAACTCCAATTATCTAATCTTCTATTTTTTTTTGCTTTTAGATTTGGTACTCTTATCAACTAGATACGGATACTTTTTTTGCATATCACTCAGCAGCTCGGGATCCAAATCCATAGCTTTTGCAAGCGCTTCGCGGCCTTCCTCTTCGGAGTGAATGTTAAAGTACGAATTGCTTAATTGATAATACAGCTCAGCTCTTTTATGCTTTTTAGTTGCTTGCAGTAGTATTGTGATTGCTTCCTGATATTCACCAATGAGCATCATGACTTCAGCAAAGGCATACCAATTATAAAATCTGCTCGGTTCAGCATCCACCAACTTCTTCAAACAATGCAGGCTTTCCTCAAAATTACCCGCATCAATATACAAAAAGGCCAATCGCTTTTGGTAATCTAAATTCGTTTCATTAAGCAGAGTGGCTTCTTTAGCGAAGTGCAACGCCTCCTTCATACCGCCAATTTCCTCATAAATGTAGGACTGCTCCATCATCGATAAGTAAAACTGCGGGTCTTCGCGCAATGATTTCTGAAACGAACTGATTGCGTTAATAGGTTGCTTAAGCTCTTTATAGCAAATCCCAATTTTGTAGAATGTAAAGGCTTTTGTATATTCCAACTCGAGCATTTCCTCATACACTTCAATGGCTTTCTGCCAGTCTTTCATTGCTTCGTAACACGCCGCTTTGTTAGCGTAAACGCCAACTGCGGTTGAGTTAATGGCTAGCAAATAATCAAATCCGCGAATCGCCTCATCGTATTTTTTGCGGTTGAAGTAAAACTGCCCATACTCAAACCATGCCGTCTCCGAATAGGGAAACTGATCCAAATAATGGTTTAGAAACTCAATAGCTTCTTTGTTCTTCTTCATTCTGTTGTAGCAAAACATCACGTTTTCCAACGAATAATCGTCATTGGGATCCAATTGTAGGGCTTCCTTATAATGTTTTAACGCTTGAAAAGGATCTTCCAAATTGATGTATTCATCTGCTATAAAGTTATGAAGAAAGTTTTCTTCCTCTTTCAGTTCCAAAGCCTTCAAGCAATATTCGATTGCTTTTTTTGGGTTGCCCAAATTCGAATAATATTTTGCACAACATACTAAAAAATCGGTGTCTTCCATAGACGCTTCTTTTAGTTCATCGATAATTCGTTTGGCTTCAGTGTGATTTTCCAGCTCCAATAAGACTTCCAATTTCTTGGTTTTTATCTCCATTGAATTGGGGTGCAGTTTTAGCGCATAATTTACGGCTAACTCGGCATAATTAATGTCGCCCAGCTCTAGATAATAGATGATAATGTCTACCAGTTCTTCGGTGTCGAAGTAGTATTCATCGTTGTTTTCTATCATTTCCTCGAAGCGTCGAGCGTATTCGTTTTCAAAAAATTCTTCCAATTTTCTTTCTCATTTGATAAAACCCAAGTAGGAAATTACATTACCCACTTCGATCCATCCTCTAATTAGTATTTTAAAGTTAGTCATTTAGAATTTGAAATTCGGTTTCTGATGACGAAACTTATCCACAGGAAAGTTTTCTTCCCAATTCTAAATTAAACTTTTAATCTTCGCGATCATCTCGTCGCCTAAAGCATCCGCTTCTTCCTGCGTTTTTGCTTCGGTGTAAATTCGGATAATTGGTTCTGTATTTGATTTTCTTAAATGCACCCAATTTTCAGCAAAATCTATTTTTACACCATCTACAGTCGAGACGTCTTCATTTAGATACTCTTTTTCCATTTTTGTTAAAAGTGCATCCACATCGATATCCGGCGTCAATTCAATTTTCTTTTTCCCCATAAAATATGCAGGATAGGTTGCTCTAAGCTCCGAAACGGTTTTATTTTCTTTCGCTAAATGCGTTAAAAACAACGCGACGCCCACCAAAGAATCTCTCCCATAGTGAAGATCTGGATAGATAATACCTCCATTTCCTTCGCCACCGATAACGGCATTTTTCTCCTTCATCAACGTCACAACATTTACTTCGCCTACGGCACTTGCAAAATAGTCACCCCCTAAATTGGAAGCTACATCACGTAATGCGCGGCTGGAGGAAAGATTGGAAATTGCGGCACCTTTTTTATGTTTCAAAAGATAATCGGCAACGGCTACCAGCGTATATTCTTCTCCAAACATTTCGCCATTCTCGTCGATTAAAGCCAATCGGTCTACATCAGGATCCACAACGATTCCGAGATCAGCGCCTTCGGATTTTACCAACTCGCAGATGTCGGTTAAATGCTCTTTCAACGGTTCTGGATTGTGAGGGAATTGTCCGTTGGGAACGCAGTACAAAGGAATCACTTCACATCCCAATTTTTCTAGAAGTGGCGGAATGGCCAGTCCACCCGTTGAGTTAACGGCATCAAGAACTACTTTGAATTTTTTTGTTTTGATAGCTTCTGCATCAACCATTGGCAAATCCAAAATTTTCTGGATGTGGATAGCGAAAGCATCTTCGCGAGTTTCATACGATCCTAAATCGTCAACCTCAGCATAATTGAAATCTTCCGCCTCGGCTAGACGAAGTACTTCAGCACCTTCTTCACCGTTAATGAATTCGCCTTTGTTGTTTAAAAGCTTTAATGCATTCCATTGTTTCGGATTGTGAGAAGCTGTTAAAATGATACCTCCGTCCGCATTCAGTTCGGGAACCATCACTTCCACGGTAGGTGTTGTTGAAAGACCTAGATCAATCACATTAACTCCCAATCCTTGTAGCGTTGATGATACCAGCGACGAAACCATTTGTCCCGAAATACGAGCATCTCGGCCAATAACCAACGTTAGATTTTTCTTGTTTTTTGTATTTTGAAGCCACGTCCCGAATGCCGAAGCAAATTTGACAACGTCCAAAGGTGTAAGATTATCATTTACTTTTCCACCAATTGTCCCACGAATTCCCGATATACTTTTTATTAACGACATGTAATTGTATTGTTTTGTTATTGTGCTTTCTTATTCTGTAAAAAGATAGTGCAAAAATACGAAGAATTTAATCAATACTTCGAAACTTAAGAAAATGCTGCGGGATAGATTTTACCCTAAGAACATCCGCAATCTTTACTGCAGGAGTCTTTATTAGAATTAAATTTTTTTGGGGAAAAATTTTTCCGAAACATTCTGAAAATGTAGTAGCAAGCACCTAGAACAACTAATGCAATAAGTATGTATTGAAATAAAATACTGTTCATAAACATCTTGTTTTTAGAGTGATCATCTTATTTAAATAACTGAAAAACAATCATTGATGCAATATACGCTAAGGAAGACATTCCTACAGTTTGCAGTGCGGTCCACTTCCAGGATTGAGTTTCACGATAGACCACCGCGATGGTCGAAATACATTGCATTGCAAAAGCATAGAATATCAATATGGATAATCCGGTAGCGAATGTGAACACCTTTTCCCCATTTGGTTTGATGTCGTTTCGCATTTTGTCCAGAATACGCCCTTCCGAAGCATCTTCATCCATGGCATATAATGTAGATAAGGTTCCGACAAAAACTTCACGGGCTGCAAAACTGGTGATGAGACCAACCCCCATCTTCCAATCGTAACCTAAAGGCTCAATAAAAGGTTCCATTTGTCTTCCCATTCTGCCTAAATACGAATGATCGAGTTCGACATCTGTGGAAACATATTCGTTTTGATGCTGTGATGGGCCAAAATAACTCAATGCCCAAATGATAATACTAACAACAAAAATAATTTTCCCCGCGCCTGTAATGAAACCCCAAACTTTCTGCAATGCGAGTTTAAAGTCATAACCAAAAAGAGGTTTTTTGTAGGAAGGCATATCGAGTACTAAGTAGGATTTTTCCTTAGATTTTATCACTGTTTTTAAAACTAAAGAAGCAAGAATTGCGGTGACAAACCCTAATAGATACATTGCTAATAAAGCAAGTGCTTGATAACTAATTCCCCAAATTGTTTTTGCTGGAATAATTAAGGCAATAATAATCGTGTATACTGGAAGCCTTGCCGAACACGTCATAAAAGGCGTCACCAAAATAGTGAGTAAACGCTCTTTAATATTTTCAATATTTCGGGTGGACATTACCGCTGGAATTGCACAAGCGGTTCCTGAAACTAAAGGCACGATACTTTTTCCGTTGAGCCCAAATGGTCTTAAAAAGCGGTCCATTAAAAATACGACGCGAGCCATATAACCAGAATCTTCCAGCAGGTATAAAAAATAGAGTAGGATACCAATCTGTGGTGCAAAAATGACAATCCCGCCAATTCCTGGAATAATTCCGTTGGAAATTAGCGAATTTATAGGGCCTTCAGGAAGGTGGGTCTGTGCGTAATTTGCCAAAAATCCAAAAAATGCATCGATCCAATCCATTGGGTAACTGGCAATAAAGAAAACCATCTCGAATATCAACAAAAGTATCAGTCCAAAAATGAGGTAGCCCAAAATGGGATGCACCAAAATTTTATCCAGCTTTTCGGTAAATAATTTCTTTTTATCGGCTCGTTTTTCAATAACCGATTGCAGTATTCGATCAATATGCTGATAGCGACGAATGGTTTCTTGAGTTTGCAAACGTTTTGGAACCCATTTCGTTTCCTTTACAAGTTGCGTGTCAAACGACTGTAGCCAAGTGCTGGACTGCTCTCCTGCCAACATGTTCCACGTGACATATGAATTTTCTTGCGCGCTTTGTTGCGAAATTTTATCGATTAAAGGCTGGTGCTCTTTCGGAATTTCGAAACTTGGCTGTTCCGATTTTTTAAATCGATTTTCGAAAATTGCAAGACGCAGGTCGTCTATACCAATTTGTTTCTTTGCATTAGTTACCACGACCTTACTTCCCAATTCTTGCTCTAACTTTTCTGGGTATAATGTTATGCCCCGTTTCTGAGCTTCATCAATTTGGTTAACAACAACTAAAACAGAAATTCCCAAATCTTGAATTTGTTGTAGTAAAAGTAATCCTCGTTTAATATTTACCGCCTCAAGAATGTAAACTACGCCAGCATATTTTTTGTTTTCATCTACCAAATACTTTGCAAAAATAGCTTCGTCTTCCGAGTTTGGATAAATACTGTAACTCCCCGGTAAATCGACAACTTCAACCTGTTCGTCATTGAAAACATAATTTCCTATGTGGCTAGCCACGGTTACGCCTGCATAATTGCCGGTCTTTTGCTTTTTATTGCAAAGAATATTGAAAATGGTAGATTTTCCCACATTGGGATTGCCGACAAGAAGAATTTGTTTAGTATGAGAAGTCATGAGAACCCGTTATAATCTGTATTTCTTTATTCTACAATGAGATAATCTGCTTCCTCTTTTCGGAGGGCAACTCGGCTTTTTTCTACGCCGTATTCGATGTAGAAAGGACCACTAAAAGGCGCTTGATATAGAATGGTGAACTCGGTGCCAGGAAGAAGTCCCATTTCAATAATTTTTATGGGCATTTCTGCGAGTTGGCTGTCGTAATCCACTATTGTACCTTTTGTATTAAAAGGAAATCGAGACATTTTGCGTAATCCTGAAGTATTCAATGTAGCAATTTTAGAACAGCAAAGATAGTTATTTAAAATGAATCTAAATAGCTTTATGGGATAATGTCATATATGCTGAAAAAAAATGGCCAAAATCCGGAGATTCTGGCCACAATCAAGATATAGTTAAATGAATGTGTTACTTTTTCTTAGCTTTTGCAGGGTTTTGCGCTGAAATCTCAATACTGTTGTTATTCTCGTTGAGATATTTTTTAAGACGCTCTTCTTGATCTCGTACCATATCTCGAATACTCGTACCATCAGGCATCTTTGCTTCCGCAGGAATTTGTGAAATCTGAGTTCTCATACTTGCAAACGGATCTTTTTTATAGGCATCGTAGATGATTTCGAAACGCTCTCTATTAACGCTTAAATCCTTAATTCCTTGTCCCATTTTTTTCATAAATGACTCCGAGTAAGTTTGCTCCTCATAATTATCTATTTTTTTATTTCCCTGTAAGGTCCAAAGGTAATTTCCGCCATCATCTCCAATTTGAACAATTAAACCAGGTAAACCATAAAATTTATACGGTCCGTCCTGAAATGGTAAACTGGATGAAAACCAAGCAGTCCATTTTCGGCCACCGAATTCTACCGTTGCTTTTTGGGCATCATAAGTGCCAATTTTTTTCTTTTCAGTTCCGATATTCCAGTTGAAATTTTCTTTTTCTTTATACGATACAACATCTTGTAGAATTTGCTCAGAATACGTGATCTCCATCGATGGATAGGCCTTAGAAATTTTATGAGCGAATTTAGGTTGCTTTATAGTTTTGGATAGATCTTTAAAAGTTCCCGATTTTTGCATCGCCTCAACCTCCAATTTAAGTATCGAATCTTGAGAAACCATCAAATAATCACGATAGATGGACTTATCTTTCGTTATATCTAAGATAGTCATCGTTTTCTGTTTTTTACTTATCGAATCTTTATTGGGAGCGTAGGTAAGCTCATAGAAAAACCGATTTGCAGTTTGCTGTGCTTGTAGGCCTAGAGCCATAAACACTACGAGAAAAAGAAGTGCTTTTTTCATTTTGAAAAGTTTAGATAATAAGTTGAAGAAGTATATAAAATGTTACATCACAAAATTATATTTTTTCAAAATCAGAATTTGTCGCGGGATGATACATCTCCAGAATGGAATGATTAAGTGTTGTATAAATTTTTACTAATTGAGGATCGTGGAGCAGTTTTTTATGAAGTTCCAATATTCGCTGATCGTTACGAACGGCAGGGCCTGTTTGCGCAAGTTTAGGATCTAAAAAATGTATTTTTTCCACCGTTTCATCAATTAAAGGCAAAAAATAATCAAATGGAATGTTTTGGCTATCCGATAGTTCTTTGGCTCGTGCAAACAGATGATTGACGAAATTGCAAGCAAAAACAGCCGTTAAGTGGATGTATTTCCGTTTTTCATAATCGGCGACCTGCACCTTGTCCGATATTTTTAGTGCAAGATCAACCAACAATTTTTCATCAGCTTCATTTTGTGCTTCAACAAAAAACGGAATTTGAGAATAGTTCAAAGATTTTCCCTTGGAAAAGGTTTGCAAAGGATAAAAGCAGGCTTTTTTATAAGTGCCTATCAAAACTTCTTTAGTTAATGAGCCCGAAGTGTGTGTAACTAGTGCATTTTTATTCTTTATTAATTTTGAGACTTCAGGAACAGCAGAATCTGCAACCGCAATGAGATATAAGTCAGCCTCTGCAAGATGATCAGTACTGAATTTGGAACCGATCTCATCTGCAATTTTTTCACCTTCAATAACATTTCGGCCAAAAATTTGTTCAACAGAGATTTGGTGTAAATGGAAAGCTTTGGCTAGATGAAATGCAACATTTCCTGTACCAATAATGATGATTTTCATCTAACAAATGTAAAAATTTATTAATTTAGGATAACAATTTAGATTTATATTTAACCTTTTGGAGAAAATAGAATCCAAAAGACGTATACAGCATATGAGGGGTAAGGACGAAGCAATCATCTCGATGATGATGGACATAAAAACTCGCGAGAAGGGGCTTCGTGCGATGATGGATGCTTATCAGAGTAGATTGTATTGGCATATACGTAGAATTGTGGTGGATCATGAGTTGGCGCAAGATGTTCTTCAAGAAACGTTTATCAAAGCTTACCAAAATTTTCACCAATTTAAACAAGATAGTCAATTATACACGTGGTTGTATCGTATAGCGACCAACGAGGCGCTGCAGCAATTGAATAAACTCAAGAAGATGCAGAAAACCGATGATGATGCCGACTATTATATGCAGAATCTCGCGGCTGATAACGCAGAACATGATGCAGAGGAGATTCAGATAATTTTGCAGAAAGCGATACAATCCCTTCCAGAAAAGCAAAAATTAGTATTTACAATGCGGTATTATGACGAACTACCGTATGAAGAAATGAGTAAGATTTTGGATATGAGTGTGAGCACGTTAAAAACAAATTATCACTACGCCAAACAAAAAATAGAGGAATACATAATCAACAATTCCGAAAAAATTTAGAAGATGAAAAATATAGATATCGAAAAATTGGCGCGTCAGAATATTTATTCCGTTCCGGAGAATTTTTTCGAAAATATGCAGGAGAACGTACTAAAGTCAGTTTCTGAACAAGCGCAAATTCAACCAAAAAAAGGAGCTATCATTCCACTGTTTTGGAAATATGCAGCCGCTGCGGCGGTTATTTTAGGCGGTTTAGGAATCTTTATGGTTAATGATCAGACGGAAACTACTCAGTCCATTGTGGCTCATAATGTGACAAAAAATACACCAGAAAAATCAAGAAAAGAGGTTTTGCCAGTTGCTCAATATGTAAAGCCGTCCGTAGCTACAGCAAATGGTGATAATGAAGACACCCATGCAATTGCGTCTAAGTCAATTGAACGTAAAGCAGTTGTACAGGATGCTCCAATGAAAATGACCGCATCTACTGCGGTAAAAAAATCAAATAAATCAGCAACAAATTTTGATGAGAAGGCTAACGCGTTAGTAGCGTCGTATTCCGCAGCAGAAATCGCTAAGTTATCAAAAGAAGCTGAGCACGATGTTTATTTAGATGTTTTTTATTAAAAAAATATGAAGAAGTGGTTTTTATTTAGTTTGATTCTTTGTTTGTCTTTTAGCGTAAAGGCGCAAATTATCAATGGCTTTGATATTACAAAGGTTTCGGACAGTCAGCGAAAGAGTCTTTTGCAGAATCTTTCTGCAGAAGAGCGTAAGGAGCTTCTACGAAAGTATCATGACGCCATGTTTATAGAGGAGTTGAAGATTGAGGATGATACAAAAAAAGAGGAGTTTAAAAAATTGTACGCACAATACCGCGAAGAGCAGCGCAAAATAATCGATGGTAATCAGAGTCAGTATGACATTGAAAAGCTTTCGGATGAGGAGGCGCGCAAAAAACTTGAACAAAGTTTTGACACGGGTGAACGTTTGATGAATAACAGACGTCGATATGCCGTGGAAATGCAAAAAATTATAAAGCCTCAGCAAGTTCTCAAGATGTTTATGAAGGAAGGAGCAATGCGCGAAAAAATAATACACAAGCAAAACGAACTTGGCGACTCAACTGCAAGAGTACGAAATCCCATGCAGCAAGGCTTTCATCAAGGATCCACGAGACCTTCTGTAGCGCCTTCAGCGCCAGTACCTTCAGGAAATGCAAGCGCAAGACAGAATACAAGTCCACAAGCGCGTCCTGCCAGACCATAGCAATTTAATAATATAAGTCTTGAACATTGTTTCAAGACTTTTTTTATCAATCAAAATTGAGGGTTGGGTGTTTTTGATTAGAATATCATCGAAAAAACCTAAATTTGCAAACATTCAGAAAATTACATGAAAAATATAAGAAACTTCTGCATCATTGCTCATATCGATCACGGTAAGAGTACATTGGCAGACAGACTTTTAGAATATACCAATACCGTTACCCAAAGAGAGCTTCAATCTCAAACTTTGGATGATATGGATTTAGAAAAAGAACGCGGAATCACCATAAAATCTCACGCCATTCAGATGGATTACGAGTACAAAGGTGAAAAATTCGTTCTCAACCTTATCGATACACCCGGACACGTTGATTTTTCTTACGAAGTTTCCCGTTCTATCGCCGCTTGTGAAGGGGCTTTGTTGATTGTGGATGCAGCACAAAGCATTCAGGCGCAAACCATTTCTAATTTGTATTTGGCTTTGGAAAATGATTTAACGATTATTCCGATTCTTAATAAAATTGATTTACCATCAGCCAATCCAGAAGAGGTTACGGACGAAATCATGAACCTTATCGGTTGCGATTATGAAGATGTTTTAAGGGTTTCAGGCAAAACTGGCGAAGGCGTACACCATCTTTTGGAGCAGATTGTGGAGCGAATTCCAGCGCCCGTTGGCGAGCCCGATGCACCGCTTCAGGCATTGATTTTTGACTCTGTTTACAATCCGTTCCGTGGTATTGAGGCTTATTTTAAAGTCGTAAACGGAAGCATTAAAAAAGGTCAGAAAGTGAAATTCATGGCGACAGGAAAAACCTATGACGCCGATGAAGTGGGTACTTTGAAGCTAAAACAAGTTCCGAAACAAGAAATAAAAACGGGTGATGTTGGTTATATCATCTCTGGAATTAAAGATGCTCGCGAAGTAAAAGTGGGTGATACGATCACTACTGCAGAAAATTCAGCAGCCGAACCGATTGATGGTTTCGAGGAAGTAAAACCGATGGTTTTTGCGGGTATTTATCCCATTGAGTCTGAGGATTTTGAAGAATTGAGATTCTCCTTGGAAAAACTTCGTTTGAATGATGCTTCTTTGGTTTTCGAACCTGAAAGTTCAGCAGCTTTAGGTTTTGGTTTCCGTTGTGGATTCTTAGGAATGTTACACATGGAAATTGTTCAAGAACGCTTGGATAGAGAGTTTAACATGAATGTGATTACGACGGTTCCCAACGTATCGTATCACGGTTATACCAAAAAAGAACCTGAAGTTCCTATTTTAATCAACAACCCATCGGAAATGATGGATCCTATGACCATGGATCGCGTAGAAGAGCCTTATATTAAAGCTTCGATCATCACCAAATCTGATTTCGTGGGACCTGTAATGACGCTATGTATTGAAAAACGTGGTGAAATTGTTAACCAAAGTTATTTAACCGCAGATCGAGTTGAATTGATTTTTAACATGCCTTTGGCGGAAGTTGTTTTCGACTTTTATGATAGATTGAAATCTATTTCCAAAGGTTATGCATCGTTTGATTATCACCCGATTGGTTTCCGTGCATCCAAATTGGTGAAAATGGATATTTTGATCAATGGTGATATGGTAGATGCCCTATCTTCATTAATTCACGATTCCAATGCCTACTACATTGGTAAGAGAATGTGTGAAAAACTACGTGAACTGATTCCGAGACAGCAATTTGACATCGCTGTTCAGGCAGCTTTGGGAGCAAAAATTATTGCCAGAGAAACTATTAAGGCATTAAGAAAAGACGTTACTGCAAAATGTTACGGTGGTGATATCTCCAGAAAACGTAAACTTCTTGAAAAACAAAAAGAAGGTAAGAAGAAAATGAAACAAATTGGCCGGGTAGAAGTTCCACAATCGGCATTTATGGCTGTTTTGAAACTGAATGATTAATTTTTACAAGATAAAAAAAGAAAAATCCACTCGCTTGAGTGGATTTTTTTATTTTGGTAAGCCTCGTTTCAGAGCTTTGTTGGCTCTTTCGACTGCTTTTTTCTCTTTCCAATCCATATATCTTTTCTTGTAGCGCGATTTCATGAAATTATCAAAATTTCTTTGTACAGTGAGATTCCAAAGAGAATGGGCCTTTACACCCCAGGACTTATCCCATGCTCGAAGTGAAATGGAGAAGCTGCCATCAAGATATTTCATCCAATGCCACCAACCGGTAGGCATAAACAAGGTGTCTCCATGTTCTAGAAAACATTCGATCCCTTCCACACCGTCCAGCGCAGGAAATTTCTCAAAATCTGGGTTTGAAATATCATAATCTTCTAATGCATACGTCGCATAGGGCATTTTGTACAATCGATCTTTCCATTTGTAATCGAAAAGAAGAATATGCTTTCTTCCATTGAAATGCGTGTGAAAGATGTGAGCCATGTCAATATCGAAATGCAAAAAAGTAACCGAGCCTTTTCCACCGAAAAACATATTGGGATACTTGTCTAGAAAGCCTCCCATGAGATCTTTTGGTGATATATAGTCCTCTAGTAAAGAGGGAGCAAATTTGATTGGGTCGAATAAAAATATTCTAAGATCTGTCGGTTCACGTTGAATTAAATCGATATAATCGCCAAACTGCATTTTTGCTGCTGACGCATTAATAGGTGCGGCGGGATCTGCCTTGGCCGAATCGTATAAGGGAACTTCTACATTTCCTACGACATCTTTCATGTACTCCATGCTCCATTTTTGGTACGCAGGCCATTTTTTAGCCATATTCCTAATAACCAAAGGTTTTCTTGGCTTCAAATAGTTCTCTATAAAATCCTGTTGCGAAATATCGTCGACAACATCAATTGGTTTTAAACGTAATCCCATTTTATCTAATCAAAGTTTTGCAAAATTACTAATCTTACCTGTTGTGCATATAGGAAATTATGGGAAAAAAGATTGTTCATTTGATTAAAAAATCGTATATTTAGTTGATTACCAATCAGTTAAATACATGAACAATCTTATTCAAAACTACGAAATTATTTTAAGAGAATTGACAAAAACTTGTGGTCATATTAAATCAAAACACCAAATCAGGGTTCCAAAACTTTCCGATTTGGAACTTGTTGCATTGAATATTACAGCAGAATACATGTCAATAAACTCTGAATTACAGCTATTTAGAAGCATTGCTGGAACTGAATTGGAGTCCAAAATAGAAAGAAGTATATACAACAAAAGAAAGAGAAGGCTTTTTCTTTACATCGAAAAAATCAGAGAAACATTGAGTGAAAAATTCTCGAATTTCACAGATGTTTTTATTGTTGATTCCACGCCAATTGAAATTTGTAAAATCAGTAGAGCCAATCGTTCCGGAATTTGTTCAACAGAAGAAATTAAGCCTGCTTTCGGTTATTGTGCCGCACAAAAAACACGGTATTTTGGCTATAAACTTCATGCGGTTTGCGACAAGAACGGAATCTTTCATTCCTATGATTTTTCGCCGGCAAACGTGCATGATGTAAATTATCTAAATGATATTAAACATGACTTTGAAAACTGCTTATTAATCGGTGATAGAGGATATATTAGCAAAGACTTACAAATTGATTTATTCAACCATTCCAATATTAATTTATCGGTTCCGATGAGGAAAAATCAATATGGCTTTGCAGCATTTTCAAAGACAAAATCGAGAATTAGAAAAAGGATTGAAACCGCAATTTCTCAACTGGGCGGACAGTTTTTAATCCACATCAATTTGGCTAAAACTTTTCAAGGTTTAGCCACGAGAATTGCTTCTAAAATAACGTCTTTTACAATGATTCAATACCTCAATTTCTTTATATTTAACAGAAGTTTGAACAAAACTAAAATTAATTTATGCTAAATGCACAACAGGTTAATCTTTTTTATTCGGTGTTAATTTTCGTTCATTTAAAAAACGCTATTCTTTGGATGTGGATTTAACTTTTAAGTTAAAAATAATCTAAAAAGGGACATCAACTATTTTTTATCACTAAACAATTAGTTATAAAAATAATTAACTACATTTGTAGTTATCGTATAGATGCTGTAACAAAAACAATAAATAATCAACTAATTCCATAAAAACTACTATCGTTTATGAAAAGAATTCTCTCTCTTTTTCTGCTCCTATCATGCACCATGTTCATTTTTGCACAGAAAACCATTTCGGGTAAAGTAACAGACAGTGATGGGCAACCGATTCCTAGTGCATCTGTAACAGTTGAGGTTGTCGGGAGTGATGCTATCTTGGCCTACGGCATTTCCAATGCAAAAGGCGAATACAAGGTTACCTTTAACACCACAACGTCAAGTGTTGATTTGAAGGTAAAAGCATTTAATCAGCGTACTATAACGCGCAATGTAACCAACGAAAATCAGAATTTAAACTTCCAAATGGATGGAGAGGCTACTGAAATTCAAGAGGTTAAAATCAAGACCAAATTAATTACAAAAAAGGGAGATACCATTTCATACGATTTAAAATCTTTCGAAAGCCAATCCGACAGAACGTTGGCGGATGTCCTTAAGAAAATGCCAGGAATTGATGTCAACTCAGATGGTTCTATTTTGTATCATGGAGAACCGTTGCAGAAATTTATGGTCAACGGGAAAGATTTAATGGAAGGTGGGTACGGTGCTTTGAATAAAGCACTTCCAAAAGATGCCGTTTCTAAAGTCGAAATCTTGGAAAACCATCAACCCATTAAAATACTACAGGATAAAATTCCTTCCGACAAAGCATCTATTAACATTAAGTTGAAGAAAAATGTAACGATGACAGGCCGTGGGGAAGTTGGAATCGGTATGGATCCTTTTCTATGGAATGTAAAACTGACTCCTATGTTTTTCGGCCAGAAAAACCAATGGGTAGTTAACTACAAAACCAATAACAACGGAGAAAGTGTAGAAAATGATGCCAACATGTTGGGAGGCTTCAACCGATGGGAAGGGAGGCGTTCCCAAGCTTCGCCAAAGCGGTGGATTTCTGCGGAAACGGCTAGCGTACCAAGTGTTCCAGAAAAACGTTACCTCTTTAATAATGTTCATTTTTTATCAGCAAATATCTTAACAAACCCTTTTAAGAATAAAGAATGGGAGCTTAAAGCAAATGCTAATTATGCTAATAATTCAGTAGAAAGGGACGATTCTAATGTTCGAATTTATGAGATTGGTTCACCAGCAAGTCCAAATGGAGGCGAAATTCGATCGTCCAAATCCAATAACTTTTATTCGAATGCTTTAAAAGGCGAACTCATTTTTTCTAAAAATGCCAAAAAAGGCTTCTTTAAAAATACAACAACCTGGAACAGTTTCTGGAATGATACGCAAGCGGTTGTAGAAAACAACACCGTACTAGGAAGTAATTCCAGCCGTTTGTTGGCTAATGAAGTTTTAAATTCACCTTCTGGAGTTTTTCAAAACTCAATGAGTACCATTATTCCTTGGAAAGAGAAGTTGGTGAATGTGATGAGCTACATTAGTTTTCAAAATGATAAGCAAACGCTTTTAGTTGATCCTTCATCGTATATGGGATTCGGTACGAATGGAGAAATCGGAAAACAGTTTGCAAAATCTACGACGACGATGATTAACCATTCAGCATCCGTGGGATTTAGTTACAAGAATTTTACCTTCACACCGGAGGTTGGTTTGGATGTTTCGTTAAACAAAATGCAATCGGAACTGTTCGCTCTTAATGGCAACTCCTCAACATCATTGGGAGATAAGTATATCAATGATAACGAATGGAATGAAGTAAAACCATACGGGCAAGTTGGAGTAAACTACAAAGCCAATAACCTAAACGCCAGTATATCATTACCATTGAACTTTTATGGAATTACGTACAAAGATAATTTTAGAAATAATGAATTAAAAACCAATAAGTTAGCTTTTGAACCCAACTTTTTTGCAAGCTATGAGTTTGCTTCATTTTTCACATGGAGAGGTTTTGCCAGCCAAAACTACAATCTAGGGAATTTCGGTTTCTTATATCAAGGCGAACTTTACACGAATCCGTTAAACTCTTCGATTCGTTTTGGAAGAAACAATTCGGATATTACCATGCCTGAATATCTTAACAGAAATATAGGTACGCGTTTAGAATACCGTAATCCATTAAACAATTTATTCTTTAATGTTCGTATGAATTACAATACCAACAAAAGGAATATTATGGAAAGTATTGAGTACGATACAGTTGGTTTACGAAACTATTTGACTCTAAATCCAATACAAAATACGCTTATAACACGTTCGCAAGGTGCCGAAATTGGAAAGTATTTTCCTAAATTAAAAACCAATGCTTCCGTAGGTTTTAATAATAGTAATTCGCGCAGCTATGCTTTTGTAAATAATATCATTCAGAAGATTATTGTCGAAAGACAAGGTTTAAACTTCAAAGTAAACAACAACTATCTGTCTTGGTTTAGTATAGACTATACTGCTTCACTGAACTGGACAAATAATCACAATTTATACCGAGATTCTGTGACGAAAAGTAGCGGATGGAACCATAATTTGGCCGCATATTTTTACCCAATTAAAAATCACACCATTGGATTCTTCTGGGATGATATGGCATCTGAAGTTGCTGGTCTCAGCCGTCGTAATTCCTTTTATGACATCTCGTATCAGTTCACTTGGGACAAGAAAAAAATTGATTTTGAGTTGAAGTGGCTTAATATTGGTAACACAAAAACATTCGAAAATATTTCGTACAACCCAGAATTGTTGTTAACTAGTAAATCCATGATGGCTATTCGACCGAGCCAAGTCATGTTCACT
Source organism: Bergeyella sp. (assembly GCA_041910715.1). Classification (GTDB taxonomy): domain Bacteria; phylum Bacteroidota; class Bacteroidia; order Flavobacteriales; family Weeksellaceae; genus JAFAFC01. Next base: position 3,539 of record JAYRQH010000328.1, on the reverse strand, counting down.
GTTAAGTTCAATTTTAAATAGTTCGAAAACCATAAAAAAAGAGTCCCCGAAATTACGTTCGGGGATTTTTATTTTAACTAAGAAATAGTACCTTTGAAACTATGACCTATAAAGAAAATCTGAAGTACATAAAAGCGTTTGTTTTTGATGTGGATGGTGTTTTTACGGACGGACGTGTCTACCTCATGCCTGGCGGAAGTATGTGTCGCGTGATGAATGTGTTGGACGGTTACGCCGTTGTAAAAGCCTTAAAACACGGCTACCGAATTGGCGTGATAACGGGTGGCGACGATCCTTCTGTGCGCCATCGGATTCATTATTTAGGTATTGACGATTATTACGCTAAATCACATGACAAAATAAGCGATTATGAAGATTTTAAAAAGAAACACGGATTAGTTGATGATGAGGTTCTTATGATGGGTGACGACATCCCCGATCGTGGGGTTATGAATAGGGTGAAGATTGCTGCATGCCCAATCAACTCAGTGCCCGAAATTAAAGCTGTTTCAGATTACATATCACCTGTAGAAGGGGGTAAAGGAGCGGTACGCGACGTGATAGAACAAGTGATGAAGGCCCAAAAAACCTGGGATATTGAAGACCAAACACAATCGGTTTAATGAAAATTTTATTAGCCTCAAATTCGCCTCGAAGAAGTGCACTGCTCCAACAAATGGGCTTTGATTTTGACACCATTTCCGTACATTGTGACGAGTCTTTTCCAGAAGGATTACCTGCAGCGGAAGTTGCCGCCTATATCTCATTAAAAAAAGCAAGCGCTTACCAACAACCGTTAGATAATTGCATTTTAGTAACGGCAGACACTGTTGTAGTTTTGGGAGATGAGATTTTGGGGAAGCCCAAAGATGAAAATGATGCTTTTGATATGTTGCGAAAACTATCTGGAAAATCACACAAAGTATACACAGCATTCACTTTGAAGACAGACTCACAAACTGAAACCTTTACAGATGGTGCTGATGTGTTTATGGATGAAATTGCTGATGATGAAATCAGGTATTATATAAAAAATTATAATCCATTAGATAAAGCCGGAAGCTATGGCATACAGGATTGGTTGGGATTGACAAAAATTTCAAAAATAGAAGGCAATTATTACACAATCATGGGCCTGCCAACGACGTTATTACATCACGAGTTGATGAAACTAAGTACTTTTGATTTAAAAAGTAAATTAGGAGACCAATTAACATGATGCGGAGAAATTCTTCATTTTCAATGCAATAAAAAAAGGTTTATAGAGTTATCAAATCACGATGAAGAAAAGTTTAGTTCTACTACTTGCCATATTAACACTTCTTGCGTGCAAAACGCAATACAAAAAGCCGAACACAAGCGTTGGGCTTAAAGGCTTCTATTCCTATTACAACACCATTTTTAACAGTAAGGAAGCCTTAAACGAAGAAATTAGTACACGCAAAAAAAATCATCAGGACAATTATTATGCACCCTACATACGCTTATTAACCACCGACGAACAGCCGCTAGGAAATGATTTTGATGCCGAAGGTTCCCCGTTTGGCGAAAATGAAGGTGCTATGATGGGTGGTTTAGGCCTTCCGCGCGGAACTAACACAGGAACAACGACCAGTATACTTCAGATTTCAGAAGCCAAAGCGCTGAAAGCCATTGACAAATATTCGGTAATGAAGAATGGGCAACAAAAAAATAAAATGATTTTTGATGCGCACATCTTGTTGGCCCAATCCAGATTGTACATGAACAAACCGCTGGAGGCATTAGATGCAGTAAACTACCTATTGGTGAACATGAAAGATGATAAAGATTTGCCTTTGGCAAAAATCTATCAAGCATTGGCTTTAACCAAAATGAAGGATTACTATCGCGCCGAAGAACTCTACTTAGCTCTACAGAACGATCCTAAACTCAAGAAATCACATGCGCGGCTGATGTCTGTGTATTATTCCGAAATGCTTTTAGAGGCAGGGAAGTACGATGCTGCAACAGAAGAATTGGAGCAGGCTTTCGCACTGAATAAAAACAGAGAGTTACGATCGCGGATTGCCTATCTCCGTGGCCAAATTCTCAATACGCTTAAGCGACCAGAAGAAGCCAGAGAAAGTTTTACAACGGCCTACAAATATGCCAATAATTTTGAATTCGAAGTAAAATCACAAATTGAAATCGCAAAAACATTTCAAAAGGGAGCAGACGATTACGAAAGTGCTAAAAAATACATCGAGTCGATAGGTAAAAAAGGAACCTACGGATCACGAAAAAATGAGTTTTATTACGCCCTTGGCCTACTAGCACAAAAAGCAGGAAAGCATGAAGAAGCAGATACGTATTTTAGAAAATCAATAGCCGAAAAGCAATCGGATCCGCAGATTCGTGGTTTAACATTCTACGAAATGGGAAATGCCTTTTTTGCGAATGATGATTATATTTCTGCTGGAGCATATTACGATTCGGCTTTGGCTGTGATGAATTATCCGCCAACGCGTGATCAGGTTGCTTCGCTCTCCCAAGACATCAAGAAAATAACCCAAAATTATTACTTGATAAAGAAAAACGACAGCATCCTGTCGGTTGCACGATTGCCAGAACAGGAACAGGTTGCCTACTATACGAAGTACATCGAAACACTCAAGAAAAAAGATGAACAAGAAGAAATCGAGCGCCGAAAAATAGAACGAGAAAAAGGGTTTGAAATGCCAGGAATGTCGAGCAATTCTATTTTTGCCCAAAATGACAATTCGGGATTTCAAGATTTTGAAACTAAGGGTAAAGGAGGATTTTATTTTGCAAATACCAATACTGTAAGTAAGGGAGCCAATGATTTTAAGCAGATTTGGGGCAATAGAGCCCAGGCTGATAATTGGCGTTTTTCAACGAAAACAGCATCGATTGAAGACGTGAAAAACGAAGCGATGGGTATGGCGTCGGCTAAAGATCCTCGACGCTATGAACCCAATTTCTATATAGAAAAGTTACCTAAAGACCCTCAATATTTAGCATCTCTCAAAAAAGACCGTGATACCGCGAGTTTGGGATTGGGAAGAATGTATGAAAATTTATTTTCCAAAACCGAATTGGCTACGAAAACATTGTATGATCTTGTGGATAGCCAGCCAGAAGATGAGGTGAAGCTGCAGGCATTGTATCAGATTTTTGCAATGAACTACCAGTCGAATCCGCAAGCAGCTGATCGTGCAAAACAGCTCCTGCTAAACGAGTTTCCGTACACATCGTACGCTGAATTTGTAAAAAATCCGCAGAACACGACTTTTTCAGCATCTTCTACGGAGGTAAAAAACGCATACAAACAGGCATTTACATTGTATTCAGAGGAAAAGTATCCCGAATCGATGCAACTGATATCGCAAGCTTTAGAAAAATATCCAAAAGATGCATTAGTGCCAAAATTTGCATTGCTGAACGCTTTTAACACAGGTAAAACTGCAGGTAAAGAGATTATGATTTTGCAGCTCGAGCAAATCGGATTGAATTATGCGAAGACCGCCGAAGGGCAGAAGGCGAAGGAGATGCTTAAT
>JAYRQH010000327.1:0-1671 GCA_041910715.1 Bergeyella sp. | reverse complement strand
GGAGCGGCGGCTGGTTTGGCAGCAGCTTTCAACACACCCTTGGGCGGAATTGTATTTGCGGTAGAAGAACTTTCAAAAACGCATATCAATTATTTTAAAACAGCTTTATTTACTGCCGTAATTGTAGCTGGACTTACAGCGCAAACCTTAGCGGGATCGTACTTGTATTTAGGATATCCAAAAACCCATGATGTGTCCATCAGTATTGTTTTTCCTGCAATTCTTGTTGCTTCATTATGCGGGATTTTGGCGAGTCAGCTGTCGGTATTGATGCTTAAAATAAATCAGTGGAAAAGAAGACTTAAGACTGATAAGGCTCACATAGTATTTCTGGCGTTCTCCGGATTGTTTATTGCCTGCATCGCATTCTTTTTAAATAATGAAATTTTGGGCTCGGGAAAAGAAATTATGGAGCGCATCCTGTTTACCGATAATAAGCAAGAAGATTGGTACGTCCCAATTTTGCGTATGCTCGGTCCAGCAGTGGCATTTACATCAGGCGGCGCTGGCGGTATTTTCGCTCCTGCCCTTTCCGCGGGAGCCAGTATTGGATCTGTAGTTAGCGGGATTATCAAACTCTCTCCTCAAGAAACCAATGTTATTGTGCTCTGCGGGATGGTCGCTTTTCTTACGGGAATTACCCGAGCGCCCTTTACATCCGCCATTATTGTGTTGGAGATGACGGACCGCCACTCTTTAATATTCTATCTGATGTTAGCGGGAATGGTATCTTCATTAGCATCCATTTTAGTGAGCAGATACTCGTTGTATGAAGAGCTTAAAATTGGTTTTTTAAAAGAACTGCGGAAATAACACCACTATTTTCAGAATTATGTTGTGCAAAAGTAAAAAATGACGTACTTTTGCACCTCGAATTATTTATAATTAATATTAAACCTTATGAACAACTACGAAACTGTTTTCATTTTAACTCCCGTTCTATCTGACGCTCAGGTGGAGGAAGCAGTGAAAAAATTTGAAGACCTTTTAAAGGCTAACAATTGTGAAATCGTTGCTAAAGAAAACTGGGGACTAAAAAAATTAGCTTACCCAATCCAATTGAAAAAGAATGGATTCTACACTTTGATCGAATTCAAAGGTGAAGGAAACGTTGTTGCAGAACTAGAAACTGCTTTCAAACGTGATGAGAGAGTAATCCGTTACCTTACAACAAAATTGGATAAGCATGCTGTAGATTATGCTGTTACTAGAAGAGCAAAATTAAAATCAGCTAAAGCGTAATTATTAACCCTAAAAAACATTTAAAGTTATGGCAATCGATGAAATGGCAAAACAAGCCTCAGCTGGTGGAGAATCTGAAGTAAAGTTCCTTACACCACTTGATATCAATACTAAAACTGAAAAGAAATACTGTAGATTTAAAAAATACGGAATTAAGCATGTAGATTATAAAGATGCTGATTTCTTATTACAGTTCGTAAACGAACAAGGTAAAATCTTACCAAGAAGATATACAGGTACTTCTTTAAAATATCAAAGAAAAGTTTCTGCAGCGATCAAAAGAGCTAGACATTTAGCTTTACTACCGTACGTAGCAGACCTTTTAAAATAAGAAAAATAATAAAAGAAGAGAGCAATCTCTTCTTTTGTTGCTGAATAAATTATTATAAATTCTAACTGTTTTAGATAAGAGATTTCGGATATCCAGTT
>JAYRQH010000326.1:0-3199 GCA_041910715.1 Bergeyella sp. | reverse complement strand
GAGGTCGCGGGTTCGAGTCCCGTCCGGATCGCAAAAAGTTTTATCAATTACTTTTCAAAAAATTGATCCGGTAGTTCAGCTGGTTAGAATGCCGCCCTGTCACGGCGGAGGTCGCGGGTTCGAGTCCCGTCCGGATCGCAATCCTGTTAGATTTTCTAACAGGATTTTTTCATTCCCCAAATTGTGGCAAATTTTTTGGTCTTGCGAAGACATGAAATTTATTTCTATCCTACTTTCCAGTATACTATTCTCTTGCAACTCGACTAAAGATTTGCATACTAGCAAACCCGCAGTTACGGAATTACCAACAGTAAGTAGCACTGAAAATGTCTCAAACGCATCCAGTGAGAAAGATACTTTTCAGAAAAAAGTCTATGTTTGGTTGAGGGAAGATTCAATTTCTTTTAAAAAATTAGATGAGCAACACGTACTCACCGTTTTTAATAATACGGATGATGCAATTTCTTTTGGATCTGAAGTAATTGTTCAAAATTTTAATGGAGATGATTGGCAAAGTATGAATCATGGAATTGTTTTTCAAAAGATGTCGTACGAACTCCAGCCCGGCAAAAAAGTTGATTTAAACTTTTCGCCAAAAATCGATGGTAGAGTCACTTTCCCAGGTATTTATCGCATTAAAAAGCCATTTATAGTCTCTCATACTTCGCAACTGCAGTATGCTATAACCGATTTTAAAGTTTATACTCCATTAATTGAAGGATTAAACCACGAGATTTTTTTTAAAATTCCCAAAACAATCAAGATGTCGGAAATAGGAAATAAAATCGGGTTCGAGATTATTAATAATCAAAAGAAGACTATTCTTTTTGGTGATCGTTACCAAATTGAAAAATTTGATGGCAAGCAATGGCAGAAAATAAAGTTAAGCTCTTTAGTAAATGATATTGGCTATATCCTTTACCCCGGTTCCAAAAGTGAAACGGATTTGTTTTTCCGGCTTCATCCGGAACAGTATCAATATAAACCAGGTTTATACCGCATTACTAAGCTTTACAGCTTTGCAGATGAAAAGGGTGATTTTCGAGCACTTATTCATGATAAACAAAGCCTAGTTGCAACGTTTAGCATTGTACCTTAACTCAGTTCAAAAAGGGTAATCTCAGGATCAATACCAACACGACCAGGGAACCCGATGACACCAAAACCTCGGTTTACATATAGATATTTGCCAAGACTTTCGTATAAGTCCATCCACTTTGGATAGCGGTACTGTGCTGGTGACCATTTTGTGTCTTTAAGATCCAAGCCAAATTGCATCCCATGTGTGTGTCCCGATAAGGTTAATTGAATGTTAGAAGGATGTTTTTTTACGATTTCGTCGAAGTGGGTGGGGTCATGACTCATTAATATTTTGGCAGCGTTTTTTGGAAGTCCAGCAGTCGCCTTATCCAGATCACCATATTGTGGAAATGGCGGAAGTCCCCAATTTTCTACGCCCACGATATACAATTTTTCTCCGTTCTTTTCAATGATTCGATTTTCGTTTCGAAGCATTTCAAACCCGGCCTGTTTTTCATATTCAATCAAACGTCGAACATTGTCTTGCCGTTCTTCAATTTTGAAATAATAATACAGTCCGTAATCATGATTTCCTAAAACAGAAAATTTTCCGTCTTTTGCTTTAATTTGTGAAAACAACGGAATAAAAGGTACAAATTCTTCCGCGGTACTATTTACCATATCACCAGTGAATAAAACCAAATCGGCTTTCTGCTCATTAATCAAATCAATGGCATGTTGAAGCTTCTCAGGTTTTGAAAAACTTCCCGAATGAACGTCGGAGATCTGAACAATTTTATAGCCTTTAAAAGAAGCGGGGAGATTGTTTAGTTTCACCTTTACTTTACGAACCTTAAAACGGAAGCGCCCAAAAAGTACACCGTCCCAAATGAGCGCAGAAAATACTGCTGCAACTCCAACGCCAAAATACCCAATAAATTTTCTTCTTCCAGGATACGTATTTGGGCCGGACGAAAAATAGGAAAATATAAAACCAAACAAACGGGCAATGTCATCAATAAGTAGCGTAATAACGATAAATATTTTAGGAATTATGATTGCAATCACGAGAGTGGCTACCACCTGTATTTTTACGGCACTTTTGTCGGCTTTATCAATGCTTAATAACAACCAAATCACCGCGATATAGGGTAGTACAGCGATAATCCAATACAGAATTTTTTGCCACGGATGTTCTAAAATCGATTTAAATGCTTGGTAGACATAAATCTCCAACAAGAACATAATTCCTGATAAGATGACGAAATTTCGCTTCACTATTTTTTCGGGAATTTGTAAACGATTGCATTAATGTTCATCCCAGCACCTACCGAAGTGAAGACAATATAGCCTTGATCTTTGAATGCATGACCTTCCATTTTACCTCTTCGGATAAGATCAAACATAGTAGGAATGGTCGCAACAGAAGTGTTACCGAATTCCTGAATCGTCATTGGTGAAATCGCATGATCGTAGTCTTTAATTCCGTACAGTTTATATAAACGTGAGATCATCGCATAGTCCATTTTGGCGTTCGCCTGATGAATTAAGATTTTATCGATATCGGTAATGTCAATTCCTGCTTTGTCAATAGTTTCTTTAATTGCTGGCGGTACATTTTTTAGGGCAAACTCATAAATTTTTCGTCCACGCATACGAATGTATTTCTTAGACTGGTCGGCATTTGGGTTTAGGGTATGAGAATTCTCCAAATAACAAATTTCCTCACCATTAAAACACATTGTAGAATCGGCAATCATTCCGACATTTTCTTCTTCGGTAGCTGTTACAACAACGGCTCCAGCTCCATCAGCAAAAATCATTTTATTACGGTCGTATGGGTCGGTAGAACGGCTTAATGTTTCGGAACCTACAACAATAATATTTTTTGCTCTACCGCTTTTAATCAGGACATCCGCCAAGATCATCGCTTCAACCCATCCAGGACAACCGAAAATCATATCGTAATTAATACACTTAGGATTTTCTATACCCAGTTTATTTTTGACTAATGCTGACAGCGAAGGCATAAAACTCTGTTGCCCATTATTGTCAATATCACCAAAATTGGTGGCACTGATGATATAGTCAATTTCTTCTTTATCTAATCCCGAATCGTCTAGTGCTCTTTGTGCAGCTACAGCCGCAATATCTGAGTTAAGTAAATCTGCATCTACAT
>JAYRQH010000325.1:0-8654 GCA_041910715.1 Bergeyella sp. | reverse complement strand
GCGCAAAAATTAAGTTCATCAATAACTTTCAGTTCTTTTTCCACTCTTTTTTTGGCGACTTCATGGTTCAATCCATAACGTTTTTCCAGACCAGAATAAGCTAGCTTTTTGAGAAGTTCTACATCTTCTTCTTTTGAATTGGTGAAACTTTTTTTGTTCTTAACTTCATTAAAATCAAACTCGAAACTGCATTGTTTCAATAAATTTTCGGTATTTTCTATTAATTGAGGATGAAATTTAAAATCATCTTTTAACTGTGATAAAGTTTTGAAACGCTCATTTGACTTACAACAATCCTTATCATTGAGTTTTGAAATTAATGTATTGAGTTCAATCGCTCGCAAAATCTTATGAAGATTGAATTCTTTTTGCGAACTCACCGTCACAGGCTGCCAAACGAGCATTTTGTATTGTAAATCCTTTAATTCAGGGCGGATTAAAAAATTAAGTTCCTCTTCTCGAATACCGATAAACTCGTTTTCTAAAAGTTTTTCGGGGATATTTTCTAAAGGATAAACTACAAAAACCTGCTTGAAATCTGGATTTTGTTTTGGTAAATCAATGCCGTGACAATTATAATTCGTCAACATTTTATTGATTTCACCAATCCCTGAAAACTCCTTTGCAATGCAGATGTACAACAACTCATTATTTTTTCTTATTTCTACTCCAACAATAGGTTTAATGCCTTTTTCTTCACATTTTTTCTTGAAATCGTAAATTCCAGTCACGGTATTAATATCCGTCAACACCAATTTTTTCAAGCCAAAATAGTCGGCTTGCTCCACCAAATCATCGATGGATAAAGTGCCGTAACGCAGGCTGTGATATGAATGACAGTTGATGAACATGGGAGGATTTGAAATTTGAAATTTAAAATTCGGGACGTAAAACATTAAACTTGAAACCCGAAAACATTAAAATTCTATACTTTCAACACATTAAAACCCGCTGCGCGACCGACCGCATTGGAGCCAAACCTATTTTTGAGATAATCCATGCTTTGATAGAGGTTGATTAGCTCTTCGGTATCTTCAAATAAATCCATTTGATGTTGACCGTGAACAAGATTCGTAAACCGAAGTCCGACCAATCGCAAACGCATTCTTCGGGTATATAACTTCTCGAAAAGATCCAACGCAACTCGTGACAAAGTATGATCTACAGCCGTATAAGCGACTCTGCATTGCTTGGTTTCGGTATCGAAATTGGCGTAGCGAATCTTTAAAGTTACAGTGGAAGTCAACCATTTTTCTTGCCGAAGTTGATATGCTAATTGTTCTGCCATTCCTGCAATCAAGCCTTTTAAAGCGACAATATCCATGGTATCGTTGGTGAATGTTCGTTCTGTGGAAATCGATTTCCTTTCAGAATAAGGAATGACGGGATTTTCATCAATTCCGTTGGCTTTTTTCCAAAGTTCGGTGCCGTTTTTACCAATCATCTGTTGAAGCACATGAACAGGCATTTCCGACAAAGTTTGTATCGTTCGAATTCCAATTCTTGATAACAATTGAAACGTAACATTCCCAACCATCGGAATTTTCTTGATGGATAAAGGGTTTAGAAAAGGTTTTATTAAAGCCTCTTTGATTTCTAATTTTCCTAAAGGTTTAGCTTCTCCAGTTCCGATTTTAGAAACGGTTTTGTTTGTAGATAATGCAAAACTGATGGGCAAACCAGCTTCTTTTTTAACCGCTTCTGCAATTTCTGTCGTCCATTGATAGCACCCAAAAAACTTGTCCATTCCAGATAAATCCAGGTAAAATTCATCAATACTCGCTTTCTCCATCACAGGAACTTTTTCTTGGATAATTTCGGTGACGAGGTGCGATAAATTAGAGTACAATTCGTTATCGCCACGGATGATTTTTGCATCAGGACAAAGTTTCATAGCCATACGTATGGGCTTTGCAGAACGAACGCCAAATCTACGCGCTTCATAAGAGCAAGACGCGACAACACCACGATCGCCACCACCGATTATCAAAGGGATACCATTAAGTTCAGAATTGTTCCGTCTCTCGCATGACACAAAAAAAGTATCCAAATCCATATGTACAATTGCACGATCCATCATTAAGTTGAAATTTGAATTTCAAAATTAGTATGTTTTATATCAAAAAACACCATATTTATTGATATAAATTATACCAATTTTAATTTTATATAAAACCTTTAGTTGTCAAAAAAAATAGTTAGTTTTCCGGAGTAGGTTAATATCAAATAACAATTTTTAAAGCTTTGAAGTCGTAAATTATTTCCTTAGTATTTCTTTATTAAAGTTGTCATATTCTTTTAATTTTAGACTAAGAAAAATTGAAATTTCGAGTACAAAACGCTGATTGACGATATTCGTAATTTTACTCTTTGTTCTTCAGCAGAATTCCTTCTGCACTAGAAGCCAAGCAAGCTGTTTGTTTATTTTATAGCATAAGGATTTCATCATTAAATTCTTAATCGTACTTTTCAATTGTTTTGACTTAAGACTCTAATTCGGTTTCCAGCGTATCCTCAGAAAGTTGAAGATGTTCAACAATTTAGTAGATTCCAAGCGATGATTTAAATAGTTTGCGATCTCTAATTGGAAATTTTCGCTTTTTCGTATCGAAATTTTTCCCTGTAATAGAGATTTTTTTGTAATTCGTTCAATTTATGTAACATGAAAATGCTCAAGAATCATTGTACTGTTTTCTAACTGAACCAATATCGTCTAATGTTAATAAGATTTCTTTGACTTTTAGATCGGCTTTTGTTTACTCTAAATATTACGTAGATGAACTGTATAAAAAAAATCCTAAACATTATGTTTAGGATTTCATGTGCGGAGAGAGAGGGATTCGAACCCCCGGACCTGTTACAGTCAATAGTTTTCAAGACTACCGCAATCGACCACTCTGCCATCTCTCCAAAACAATAATTATATCGTTGTTTTGAGTGGTGCAAATATATAAAGCTTTTATATACTGACCAAATTATTTTCTAAATTATTTAAATTCTATTTCTTTTATTAACAGATCATACAACACATTCCTTTTACTTGTAAATGAAAAACTAAGTCACGATCTCATTAATCTTTGCTTATCTAAACATCATTGCTACACCATATTATAAATTATTATTTGTTGAGATAGGATTATTTTAATAATTTATATAATAAATCCAAAGCGACTACCCTCACCTATTTCGCTTTCTACGAAGATTTTTCCGCCTTGTGCTTCTATAAACTCTTTGCTGATGCTTAAGCCAAGTCCTGTTCCTTCTTTTCGAGTTCCTGGGATTCGGAAATATCTATCGAAGATTTTCTCTTGATATTCCTTTTCGATGCCGCGACCTTGATCTTTAACAGCAAACAAAATTTTATCATTCTCAGGATAAACTTCAACGGTCACTTTCGAATTTTCATGCGAGTAACGTATCGCATTTGATAAAAGATTATTAAGAACCCACGAGGTTTTTTCGCTGTCTGCTGTTACAAAGTCCGCATCATTGGAAAGCTTAACTTGGATATCGATTTGCTTTTGTTCAGCAGCCGCTTTATTTGCCATCACCGCATAATCAACAATTTCTGCAACGCTGGATTTTTTGATATTCAGTTGCATTACACCACTTTCGACTTGCGTAATGTTGAGCAACTCAGATGTAATTTTTAGTAAACGTTCGGTATCTTCTTTGATGCCGTCAATAAGATTTTTTTGTTCAGAATTTAATTCACCAATCCTATTATTTTCTAAAAGTTGTAGTCCCATTTTAATGGAAGAAATTGGCGTTTTGAACTCATGCGAAACCGTCCCCATAAAGTTGGTTTTAGCCAAATCTAATTCTTTGAAAGGCGTAATATTTTTAAGCATAATAACCTGACCGATAAACTGCGAATCGCTCTCTCCTGTTGGTATAATGTTGATGTCGATAACTTCTTTTTCAAAATAGCTTTCTTTAGCATCTGCATAGATTTTCATCGGCTCTTCGTTAGGATTAATCGGTGTCCCAGCAATAATTTCTTTAATCATTTCACGAATTAAGTCGTTATTAATAGCGACATCCTGAATTTGTTTTCCGACAAGTTGTTCTTTTTTTAAACCCGAAATTTTTAAGGCTTCATCATTTACAAAAAGGACGATTTTATGTTCATCAATCCCGATGACAGGATCGTGCATATTATCGATAAGTGTCTCTATACGACGTTTTCCTTTGATGATACGATCGAGTTTACTTTCAGAATAAGCCTGAATTTTTTCTGCCATAATGTTAAAAGATCGTGCTAACTCTCCAAATTCGCTGTGGCTCTCAAAATGGACACGTTCTTTGTAATTTTGATTTGCAATTTGCTTAATACTCTTCGACAATTCTTGGATTGGATTTGCAATATTGGCTGGTAAATTAATTAATAAAATAAATGCTAAAAGAAAACACAAAGTCCCAACCACCGACACGACTGTAATTGCATTGTGCGCTGTTGTGTCTGCGATGCTACTTTTATGTTCGATAGCTTCCATGTTAAGCCGCATTAGTTCTGCAATATCTTTCCTAATAGAGGAAATAATCTGCTGATTTTCTGGCTCTGTTTTTAATAATTCAAAATGGCTAGCAACATTTTCGGTGGCTTCTTTTTCGCCAAGTTCTGTTACATTTTTTTGTTGTTTCTGGAGGTGTTTTTGAAAGGTCGAAAATGCCATTGGATCGGACTTAACATCTTCCAAAGTCAATAACATATTACGAGAATATAACAAGGTGTTGTAATTGGCCATCAATATATTATTGGTGTCGCGTTTTAACTGATTGATGTACCATCCACTAACGACAGAAAGTACAATAATCATCAAAAAAAGGAAACCTACACCAAAGGTTAATTTTGTTTTTATTTTCATCTCAAATTGCGTATCTGTGGTATATTAGCTAAGAATTACCAAGTCTATTTTTTCTTTTTCTAAACGGTTAAGTAGGCTATTAAAAGTATCGGTTGCCAACACGATTTTCCAAAGTTTAAGCCTTGGTTTCCCAATGCATACAGTTGTAATCTTGCGCTGGTCACATTGTTCGATAATACTTTTGGTTACATTAGAAGCCTCCACTTTTATAATTTCGGCGCCCAATTCTGTCGCTAATTTAAAATTATTAATTAAATGTCGTTGCTTATCCAAAGCTATTTTGTCAGCACTTTCTTTCGGAATTTGCACATACAAAACAAACCATTTGCTGTTATAATAATTTGCTAAACGTGCTGTTTTTCTAATAACATTTTTCGCAGTTTTTTCGTTGGAACTTATACAAGCCAAAAATTTTTCTTTCTTGGTATTTTTTGGTAGTACAACTTCTGTTTCAACTTTTCGTTGTACTTGCGATGCAACTTCTTTCAGCGCCAATTCGCGAAGTTGCAGAATATGTTCGGATTTAAAAAAGTTAGTTAACGCAGACTGAATTTTGGTTTGATCATAAATCTTGCCCTGAGTCAATCGACTAATCAACTCTTCGGCAGTTAAATCGATATTAACAACCTCATCAGCCTGCGCTAAAACACTATCAGGAATTCTTTCTTTAACCTCTACACCTGTAATCTGCCGAACTTCTTCATTAAGACTTTCGATATGTTGAATATTAACCGCACTTATCACGTTAATACCAGCATCCAAAATATCCATCACATCTTGCCAACGTTTTTCGTTTTTGCTACCTTCGATATTGGTATGCGCCAACTCATCAACAATAACCACTTCGGGATGCATATTGATTACTGTTGCAACATCCAACTCTTCCAACTCTTTGCCTTTATAGAATAATTTGCGACGCGCAATCATCGGAAGACCTTCGAGTAATGCATGGGTTTCTTTACGATTATGAGTTTCGATGTAGGCAATTTTGACATCAATGTTGTTAGCTAGAAGACTATGCGCCTCTTGAAGCATACGGTAGGTTTTTCCAACGCCAGCACTCATCCCGATGTAGATTTTGAATTTTCCACGGCGAGATTTTTTAATGAGATCTAGAAATTCTTCTGCAGATTTGCGTGTTTCCTCCATGTTATGTTTAATTCTAATCGAATAGTAAAATTTACTTAAAATTAAATAAAACGATTTTTTCCATTAAAAACTGACTGCCAGAGATGTCGTTACAAAGTAGTTGTTAGGAACCAACTGGTTATCTTTTTCGAAAATTCTATCTTTCGACGATAAGCCACGGGCTTCAACACGCCACATTACATTATCTAGGATTTTGTAATCGTAATTGATTGAATATCCAAAAGTTTGAAATCCGTTTTTAGTTTCTGTAGGAATCATCACGCCATTTTTATCATTATAATATTCTAATCTTGCACTTAGTCTGCTTTTTTCATTGGGTGTAAAATGCGCCATCATCACAGGCGAATACCAGCAATTATATTGACTACTGGCTTTTTCTTTCTGTTCTACACCAATGTCGAATCCTGCTAATAATGCCCATTTTTCGTTTAATTGAAAATTGGCATAAAGATCATGAAAATAACGCATCTGGCGAAGGCTATCTGTTTTATCATTACCAATGAAAGAGCTACTATTTAGGCTGATTTTATTATTGAATTTATAAGTTAATTGATGACCAAAGGAAATGGAGTTATTGCCATCTACTTTTTGGATCCTTTGCCAACCATTAAGCACCAATCCGGCAAGATACAATTTGCCGTTATCTGAGGTGTAAGATACGCGCGCACCAGTCTCAAAATAAGGCGAATTTTCGGCAGCAATACTTCTTGTTAAAGTCCAACAATCGGTTCCAATAGCGCTTTCCCAACCGATATGAGAAGGTAAAATCCCTGCATCTAGCCAGATATCTTTGGATTTTGACAACTTAACTCCAATGTTAGCTTCGTAGATATTTTTAAGTACACCTGACTCTGCAGCATAATTCGCATTCATGTAAGTACCCGTGCCCAAAGCGATGTTAGCTCGTACATTCTCTTTGTTATATGACGCTTTTATCATACCAAGATTTAGATTAACCTCATTATGACGCTGATATGCGTACATAAAATCGGGACGATTGTGATGACTTGGATTTCCAAAATCGTAGCTATAATAGACATCAGCATATCCACTGATTTTTAAAGGAGATTCTTGTTTCACAGAATCGATTTGTGCATAAGACATTGTAGTAAATAATGTCATAATGCCGAAGAAAAGTTTTTTCATTGTTTTGAAGAAATTTTCCGGCAAGCCTTACAACTTGCCGAAAAACAAAATATAAATTAATAAATATGGATTCTTTAGAAATTGACAAATAATAGTCATCCGTCAATCATTTTTTAGTGTAATTGATCTAGCGCGATATTGAGCTTCAACACATTAATTTTTTCGGGTCCAAAAAGTCTTAATACAGGTTTTTCGGTTTCAGTTTTTATTAGATCTAAAACTTTAGTTTCAGAAAGTTGACGAAGACTTGCAATTCTTTTAGCTTGTACCTCTGCTGCTTTTACAGAAATATGAGGATCTAGACCTGATCCACTCGCTGTAATCATATCCACTGGGATGTCTTGTTTTGCAATACCAGGATTGTGTTTCTGAAAATTCTCAATTCTCGCTTCTACTTCTTTAAGATATTCTGGATTGGTTGCGCCTTTGTTACTAGCGCCAGAACCTGCTGCGTTGTAATCTACAGCTGATGGTCTCGACCAAAAGTAATTGTCGTTATCAAATTTTTGTCCCACATTCGAGTAGTATTTTTTGCCTTGATAGGTGACAATTTCACCTTTTCCTTGGTTAGGACTCAACTGGGCAATTCCCCACATCAAAGCTGGATAAGCAACAGCCAAAACAAGTATCAAAACTAAACTCATACGCAAGGCTGGTAATATATTATTTTTCATTTTTTTAAATTTTAAATAAAAACAAGTCAATGATTAAAAGAAGAATGACACTAGGATATCGATGATTTTAATCCCAATAAATGGGACGATGATACCACCAAGTCCGTAGATAAATAGATTTCTTCTTAATAAAGCCGAAGCTCCGATTGGTTTGTATGCAACACCTTTCAACGCCAACGGAATTAAAATCGGGATAATAATCGCATTGAAAATAATTGCAGAAAGAATAGCTGACTCTGGCGAATGCAATCGCATGATATTAAGTCCTTGCAAAGCTGGAATTGTTGCAATAAAAAGCGCTGGAATAATGGCAAAATACTTCGCAACATCATTCGCAATACTAAAAGTTGTTAGCGTACCACGCGTCATCAAAAGCTGTTTTCCAATTTCTACAATCTCGATCAACTTCGTTGGATCGTTATCCAAATCCACCATGTTTCCAGCTTCTTTGGCTGCTTGCGTTCCACTGTTCATCGCGACGCCGACATCAGCTTGTGCCAAGGCTGGTGCATCGTTGGTTCCGTCGCCCATCATCGCTACCAATCTTCCTTCGGATTGTTCTTTTTTGATATAATTCATTTTATCCTCAGGTTTTGCTTCTGCGATAAAGTCATCTACACCAGCCTTCTCTGCAATGTATTTCGCAGTTAAAGGATTGTCACCAGTAACCATCACGGTTTTAATTCCCATTTTGCGAAGTCTTTCGAAACGCTCTTGGATGCCTGGCTTGATAATATCTTGAAGTTCAATATCACCTAATACTTTCTCTTTTTCTGCCAAATCTAAAGGCGTTCCACCGTTGGTCGAGATTCGGGTT
>JAYRQH010000324.1:0-3105 GCA_041910715.1 Bergeyella sp. | reverse complement strand
CAAACAGGAGAAATTATTTCCATCGAAAATTTGGATGGAAGTTACCTTGTGACAGTTGATTATCAGGAAAATACCGATTTTGTTACTGTTCCTCAAGGATCAATTACAGTAAATGGTATAAGTTTAACAGTGGCAAAAAGTGAAATTGGCAAGTTTTCTGTAGCTATCATTCCCTATACTTGGCAGCATACGAATTTGCAATATGTAAAAGTGGGCGATCGAGTTAATTTAGAATTTGATATTGTAGGGAAATACGTTTCCAAATTAATGAAAATACAGAATGCCGCTTCGTAAATACAAGGGTTTAAGTCTAAGAAATAAAATTTTTTGGGGGTTTTTAATCATCTGCGGTTTGAGCGTGGGCGCCTCTGCGGTGTTATCCTATTTTATCTTACGCGACAACGCCCTGCAACAAAGCAGTACAGAACAACAAAATAAGGCAGATGTTGTGATGGCTTCTTTAGACTATGCGGTAAGTCATTCCGAAGTTGAAACAGGTGATCTTCCGGAAATTTTAGGAAATAAAATTTATGAAATTGCCGATATTAGCAAACATGATCTAGTTCTATATGATCTTAATGGCAACTTTATTATGTCCAATAAAGATCCTAATCTCATCCCACAGAAAAAAATTGAACTTCCCATTCTAAACCGCGTTCTTGCTGGTGAGCAAAGGGTGGATGTTCCAACGTACGACGCTAAAATTGATGCAAATGTTATTTCGTCGTATATTTTGTTGAAAAATAATATGCTTGAGCCCATTGCGGTGGTCTATTTTCCCTACTACCACTCGGATTCAGCATATTTAGATGTTTTTAATCGCTAT
The DNA here is from genome assembly GCA_041910715.1 of Bergeyella sp. Lineage (GTDB taxonomy): Bacteria > Bacteroidota > Bacteroidia > Flavobacteriales > Weeksellaceae > JAFAFC01. The sequence goes on along the minus strand of JAYRQH010000324.1, from coordinate 2,279 downwards.
CTAAAGTATATTATACTCATCAATTTATTTATTGTTGGTTTTAGTGTGCTTTTAAGCTGGATTATTTCCAACAACGTTACCAATGCGTTGCGAAAATTTTCTGAGCTTATTGCCCGTATGTCGCTGTTTGATACAGGAATGCGTCCAGTTAAATACTATCACAATGATGAGCTATCTTCTCTAGTGAAATCGTACAATAACTTAATTCTAAAAATTCAAGATCAGAAAGAGCGTTTATCCTTCACCGAAAAGGAGCATGCATGGCGAGAAATGGCAAAACAGGTTGCCCATGAAGTCAAGAATCCGCTAACTCCCATGAAGTTAACCATTCAAAATTTTGAGAGGCGCTTTGATCCTCAAGATCCTGAGGTGAGAACGAAAGTTAAAAATATGAGTTCCGCGGTAATTGATCAAATTGATCTCATAGCAGCTGTGGCCAGTGCTTTTTCCCAGTTCGCGCAACTTCCAGAAAAAAATAACGAAACCTTTGATTTAAGACACGAAATGGAAAGTATTGTCCAATTATTTAGTGGGGACAGTATTTTTTTACATTCCAATAAGGAGGCGATTATGGTTCATATGGACAAAATATACCTCAACCGCATTATTACCAATTTAATTACCAATGCGAAGCAGGCTGAAAGTCCGGAGCGACCGCTTATCATTAATGTGGATATGGAGCAAATTCACAAAAAAGTAAAAATATCAGTAGAAGATAATGGTGTCGGTATTCCTGCCGATATGTGGGAACGTATTTTCGAACCTAACTTTACGTCTAAGAATTCGGGTATGGGACTAGGACTTTCCATGGTCCGTAAAATGGTAGAAGAATATAAAGGTACAATCGTGGTCGATTCTGAAGTTGGAAAACGTACCGTATTTACTATTTTGATGCCTACGAATATCTAATGAAACCTTTCCGATTTCAACAATTTGAGATTTATCAATCAAAAGCTGTTTTTCGTGTAGGAACGGATGGTGTTCTGCTTGGAGCTCTTACTCGGATTTCGAATTGTAGACGGGTATTGGAGGTGGGTGTTGGTTCTGGATTGGTTTCTTTAATGTTGGCGCAACGAAACTCAAGCATTTCTATCGACGCAATTGATGTCAATCCGGATGCGGTAGAGTTGGCTCAACGAAACTTCTCGTTAAGTCCATTTTCCAACAGGTTAGCTGCATTTTTGTCGGATTATAATATGTGGAAATCTTCGGAGAAATACGATTTAATCGTTTGTAATCCTCCGTATTTTGAGCCTAATCCTTCAATGAAATATGTTTTGGCAAGGCAGCAGACTGAGTTAACCTTTTCTCAAATGATGTTTCAGTCAAGTAATTTGCTAACCGATGAGGGTAGCCTATCCATGATTATTCCTGCATTTGCATCTAGAGAATTGGAGAAATTAGGTTTGCAGAACAATCTATTTCTTTCCAGAAAAACTTCAATCTACGGCATCAAAGGTGGTGAGGTAAAACGAGTGATTTTAGAATTTTCAAAGAAAACGAAGGATCTCGTTGAAGAAGATTTTATAATAGAAAAAAGTCCGAGAAATTACTCGGACCAGTATATTGAACTCACGAAAGCGTTTCACGTTTTTTCGTAGTAGAAATTAACAATAGCTTATTCAAACAACTCAGTGGTCTCCAAGACGGTTACTTTGCCGTCTTCGCAGCGGATGGCCTCTCCTGGGAAGTTTTGTATCATATGGTAGTCATGGGTTGCCATAATCACGGCTGCTTCATTTTCTAAAGCAACACGTTTCAGCAAAGACATAATCTCATTCGACGTTTCTGGATCCAGATTTCCTGTTGGTTCATCGGCTAAAATCAGTTGTGGATGGTTTAGCAATGCTCGCGCAATTGCAACACGTTGCTGTTCGCCACCTGAAAGTTCGTGAGGCATTTTGTGTTTTTTGCTTTTCATACCCACGCTTCCAAGAACTTCATTAATACGATCTTCCATTTGTGTTCGATTATTCCAACCTGTCGCTTCCAGAACGAACAAGAGATTTTTCTCCACAGTTCTATCGGATAATAATTGGAAATCCTGAAAAACAATACCCAATTTTCTTCTAAGGTTTGGAATGTCCGATGTTCGTAATCCTGCCAAATCAAAACCAGCAATCTGTCCTACGCCTCCCGCCAATGGAATATGGCCATAAAGCGTTTTTAGTAATGAGCTTTTCCCAGAACCAGTTTTTCCTATTAAATAACAGAATTTTCCCTTCTTAATGTGTAAATCCACATTGTTGAGGACCGTAAAACTTTTTTGGGCAATTTTT
>JAYRQH010000323.1:0-3127 GCA_041910715.1 Bergeyella sp. | reverse complement strand
ATGGACAACCTAATTCAGGAAGCAAAAGAATTACTGATTGACTTAGTGCGTACGCCATCGTTTAGTAAGGAAGAGCACGACACGGCTCAGATTTTTGAAAACTATTTTGAGAAAAATGCCATTCCATTTTTCCGTAGTGGAAATAATCTTTGGGCGAAAAATCTTCATTTTGATGCAAACTTACCTACAATTTTGCTCAATTCGCATCACGACACGGTGAAGCCCAATGCTTCATACACAATAGACCCGTTTTCGGCATTAGAAAAAGACGGTAAATTATTTGGTTTGGGAAGTAATGATGCTGGTGCTTCACTTGTGGGTTTATTCGCGACATTTCGTCACTACTACCATCAAAAGTTAAAATATAATTTGATTTTTTCAGCAACAGCTGAGGAGGAAATCTCGGGCTTGAATGGCGTGAAGTCGATCCTTCCCGAGTTGGGCGAAATCAATTTTGCGATCGTAGGCGAACCTACAAAAATGGATGTTGCGATTGCAGAAAAAGGCTTGGTAGTACTAAATTGCACTGCGAAAGGAACAGCCTCTCATGCCGCGCATCAAAACGATGATAATCCAATATATAAAGCAGCAAAAGACATTCAAATCATTGAAAATTATGAATTCGCTAAAGTATCGGATGTTTTAGGAAAGGTAAAAGCCACGGTTACCATCATTAATGCGGGATCGCAGCATAATGTCGTTCCTGATCATTGCAATTTCACCATTGATGTACGTACGAATGAACATTATTCAAATCAAGATATTGTTGATATCGTGTCGGATTTATTAGAATCTGAAGTAGCACCGCGATCGTTGAATTTAAATTCGTCAAAAATTGCGCTTGATCACCCATTTGTTTTGGTTGCAAAAAACGATGGATGTACATTATATGGATCACCAACGGTCTCCGATCAGGCCATGATGCCATTTGATTCGGTAAAAATGGGTATTGGCGATTCTTTGCGCTCGCACACTGCCGATGAATTTATTTATTGGAAGGAATTAGAGGAAGGAATACCCAAATATATCCGTATTTTAAAACCGTTATTACTTGATTAATAGGTATTTGATTGTAAATTTAGTTTAGAAAAAAACGTATGGAATTTAAAAAGCTTTGGGCAAAAGATAATGCCAATAAAAATTTTCAGGAAATTATCGGGAAATTCACGGTCGGCAAAGATCGCGAATTTGATACAGTACTTGCAAAGTTCGATATCATGGGCAATAAGGCGCATGCGGCGATGCTCAATAAAATAGGCTTCATCACGGATCAGGAAAACGAATCCATCCAAAAAGAATTGGACGAGATGTTTGAGTTGGCAAAAGATGATTTGCTACAAATTGATGATGATGTAGAAGATATCCACAGCCAAATCGAGATTAACCTAACACAAAAATTGGGTGATGCGGGAAAGAAAATTCATACCGGACGTTCCCGTAATGATCAGGTTTTATTGGATATTAAGCTATTTCTTCGTTCGGAAATTGAGGAAATTGCTTCATTAACCAAGAAATTATTTGACCGCTTTTTACAATTAGCAAGCGAAAAACAGCATATTTTGATGCCAGGCTATACGCATTATCAAATCGCAATGCCATCGTCTTTTGTTTTGTGGTTTTCAGCTTTTGCAGAGTCCCTTTCAGAAGATTTAGAGCTTTTGGCAACCGCCTATTCATCAGCAAGTAAAAATCCGTTGGGTAGTGGTGCGGGATACGGCTCTTCGTTTCCATTAGATCGAGATTTTACCACCGAAAAATTAGGTTTTAAAGGCTTAAATGTTAATTCCATCTATGCGCAATCTACGCGTGGCAAATCCGAAAAATTCTTAGCTTTTGCATTGGCTTCCATTGCGGCAACCATTGGCAAAATGGCGAATGATATCTGTCTATATTCCAACCAAAATTATGGTTTTATCAGTTTTCCTGCAGAACTTACGACGGGCAGCAGCATAATGCCACACAAGAAAAATCCGGATGTTTTCGAATTAATTCGTGGTAAGGCGTCACGGATTCAGGCAACGCCTAACGAATTGACTCTGTTGCTTAATAATCTTTCAACCGGATATAATCGCGAGTATCAGTTAACCAAGGAGATTCTGTTTCCTGCAATTTCAGATTTGAAGGCCTCTTTGGAAATTTTTGAATTTATGATTGGTCATATTCAAATCAACGAGCAAATTTTGGATGATCCGAAATATGATTACTTATTCTCGGTTGAAAAAATTAATGAATTGATGCTTTCCGGTTTGGGTTTCCGGGATGCGTATCGTGAGGTCGGAAACAGCATTGAAAACGGAACCTACGAGTATGAACGCAAGAATCTCAACCACACTCACAAAGGAAGTATTGGTAATCTCGCTCTAGAAGATATTCAATCAGCTTTTGATAAAGTTTTTGCATATTTTTCTTAAAATCCAACAATCGAATAATAAGATTCTTATATTTGATAAAAATACGAAATATAAGAAACTATATGAAACCATTAGACGGAATTGATTTACAGATACTTAACATTATTCAGGATGATAATTTTATCGCCGTTAAGGATATTGCTGAAAAAGTAGGACTTTCTTTTACACCAACATATGAGCGGATAAAATCGTTAAAGCAGCGTGGTGTTATTGTGAAAAATGTAGCAATAGTAGATCGGGAAGCTGTTGGTTTTGGGATCATGGCCTATTGTAATATTGTGCTAAAAGAGCAGTCGCAGCAGAATCTTCAGGAATTTGAAGATAAGATATGCAGCGAAACTCAGGTTTTAGAGGTTATCAGTATGTCGGGAACCTATGATTATATGATTAAAGTGATTGCGAAAGATATCAACGATTACAATAATTTTATGACCAAAGTGGTGGCTAATATCCCTAATATAGGACAGTATCACAGTGCTATTGTATTGTCTGTTGTGAAAAATGAAACTAAAATTACCTTATAATCTATGCCAAAATTTCGTGTTCAAAAATCCCCTTTCGTTGTACCCACTACCGATGGCAAAAGCATAGTTGAGCATTGGGGAAATTCCACAGGAAATGCTGAAATTTCGATTGCTCAAATGAAAGCTCCCGCAGGATGGTCGGAACCACATCAAACTCCAGAATTTTCTGAGTTTACGCTTATTTTGAAAGGT
>JAYRQH010000322.1:0-11286 GCA_041910715.1 Bergeyella sp. | reverse complement strand
ATTGTTTTAGCCACGTTACTAACGCTAGCTTCTTTCTCATCCTTACAGGATACGAAAACTATACTACAACTCAAAAATAAACTGATGAATAGACGCATATTGAAATGTATTGCGCAGAATTAAATTTTAAAAAAGGTTTTTCGGCGGCTTCGCCGCCGAAAAACCCTCAACCTATATTTTTACTTTTTAAAATAGAGTTTTTTGCTGCTCACAGATAATTACAGACTCAGTGCTTTCTGATAGGCATTCTCTAATCCATCGAGATTTTTTCCGCCTGCAGTAGCAAAACCTGGATTTCCGCCGCCACCGCCTTGAATTTCTTTAGCTAAATCTTTAACAATCGTTCCAGCTTGATAGGTTTTCTCCAAATCTTGGGAAACACCAACGGTAATCATCGGTTTTCCATCAGCATCTGAAAGAATTACAGTAACTGAATTTGGTATTTCACGTTTCAATTCGAAGACGATGTCTTTCACAGAAGCCGCATCTAAAGAGGTTTTCTTTACCAAAAGCTGCTTGTCTCCTTTCTGCACGTACGCATTTTTCCAATCGGAGATTTCCCCTTTTGCTTTTTCTTTTTTGAAAGCGTCCAATTCGGTTTTCAAAATATGATTTTCTTCCATCAATTTCTCAACGGATTTCAAGACATCTTTTGATTTCAATAATTGAGAAAGCTCAGAAATTTGATTTTCTAACGATTGATAGTATTCCTGTGCTTTATCGCCAGAAATGGCTTCAATACGTCTGATTCCTGCCGCTGCAGAAGCTTCAGAAACCAATTTGAAGTGACCAATTTCACCAGTGGATTTCACGTGTGTTCCACCGCACAATTCCATTGAAGTTCCAAACTGAATCATCCTTACATTGTCGCCGTATTTTTCGCCAAATAATGCCATAGCGCCTTTATCTAAAGCTTCCTGAATCGGAATGCTTCTGAACTCCTGCAAGGCAATATTTTCTTTGATTTTTTCGTTTACTTTTTGCTCCACCAATGCCAGTTCCTCTTCATTCATTTTCGAAAAATGCGAGAAATCGAAACGCAGGTAATCTGGTCCCACATACGATCCTTTTTGTTCCACATGCGTTCCTAAAACCTCTCTCAAAGCTTCGTGCAACAAGTGCGTTCCGGAGTGGTTGGCTTGAGAATTTCTTCGATCGGAATGATTGACTTTAGCATAAAAAACAGCTCCAGCATCTTTCGGAAGTTCCTTAATTAAAGAAATAATCAAATTATTTTCCTTTTTTGTTTCCAAAACCTCGATGTTTTCAACTGCATTTTCCAAGCTTCCTTTATCACCCACTTGTCCACCTCCTTCTGGGTAGAAAGGCGTATTGTCCAAAACAATTTGGTAAAATTCACCGTCTTTATTTTCAATTTTTCGGTAACGGGTAATCATGACTTCGCTTTCGGTTTGGTCGTAACCCACGAAAGTTTCCGGTTTCTCCTCCAAAACTACCCAGTCGTATACTTTTGCAGCCGAATCTTTTTTGGAACGTTGCTTTTGCTTTTGCATTTCTGCTTCGAAACCTGCTTCGTCAATCGTTAGACCTTTTTCCTCAGCAATTATTCGTGTTAAATCATCAGGGAAACCGTAGGTGTCGTACAATTCGAAAACCTCTTCGCTTGGAAGCACTTTTTCGTTTTTTGAAAGGGTTTGCTCAATTAATTTTTCAACCCGAATTAAACCGTGTTCAATGGTTTTTAAGAATGAATTTTCTTCTTCTTTAATCACTTCAGTAACCAGTCTTTCCTGTTTTTCAAGCTCAGGGAAAAATTTGCCCATCTGGTTTTTCAAAACAGAAACCAATTCAAAAAGGAACGGCTCTTTCATTCCCAAGAAACGATAAGAATACGAAATCGCTCTTCTCAAAATTCGACGAATAACATAACCCGCACCGTTGTTGGACGGCAATTGTCCGTCAGCAATCGCAAACGAAACCGCACGGATATGATCCACCACCACTCGAATGGCAATGTCTTTTTCGTCGGTTAAAATTCCAGTATATTTTTTCCCTGAAAGTTCTTCCACCTTAGCAATTAGAGGTGTAAAAACGTCTGTATCGTAATTGGATTCTTTGTGTTGTAACGCCATGCAAAGACGCTCAAAACCCATTCCGGTATCGATGTGCTTTGCAGGTAGATTTTCTAGACTTCCGTCTGCTTTACGGTTGTATTGCATGAAAACCAAGTTCCAGATTTCCACTACTTGCGGATGGTCGTTGTTCACCAAGTCCAAACCAGAAACTTTTGCTTTTTCTTCTTCCGTTCTTAAATCCACATGAATTTCAGAACATGGTCCACAAGGTCCACTCGCACCCATTTCCCAAAAATTATCTTTCTTATTTCCGTTGATGATGCGGCTTTCAGCGATATGCGTTTTCCAAAAATCATAAGCTTCGGTATCGCGTTCCAGATTTTCGGAAGCATCACCTTCAAAAATAGTCACGTACAGATTTTCTTTCGGAATTCCATATACTTCCGTCAACAATTCCCACGCCCAGTCAATGGCTTCTTTCTTGAAATAATCGCCAAAAGACCAGTTCCCCAACATCTCAAACATGGTGTGGTGATACGTGTCGCGACCAACATCATCCAAATCGTTATGTTTCCCGGAAACTCTTAAACATTTCTGAGTGTCGGCAATTCTTGACGCTTTTGGTTCTTTGTAACCTAAAAAATAATCCTTAAACTGCGTCATCCCCGAATTGGAGAACATTAGCGTAGGGTCATCTTTCAAAACAATAGGCGCAGAAGGCACAATAAGGTGTTCTTTGCTTTTGAAAAAGTCTAAAAATTGCTGGCGTATTTCTTGTGAAGTCATATTTGTTGGCTTTTAGCTTTTGGCATCATGCTTCTAGCTTTTATAAGATTGCAAATTTAATGATTTTTAAAGAGTTTAGGAATAAAAAAAACGTTGCCAAGCTTTGAAACTGTGACAACGTTTTTGTAATTTTTATTTTACCAATCCCTTTTCTTAAGAATCCAATAGGAACCGAAGATGAAAAGCGCACACCAAATGATGCAGGTGATAACGCTTTCTGTTGGGTAGTGAAATTTATATTCAAAACCCATCATCTTAGCCATATTTAATCGTACTAACGGATTTGGAATCAAGTTGCTCATACTTTCCAGTGGCAATATCTTAGAAACAAAAAATTGTTCTTGAAATGCTTCCATTTTTTGAGCACCTTTAAGATTTTTCAGGCGCATAAAACTTTCAACACCGCCAATAATGGCTTCAATAATCCAATAAATAAAGAAGAAAAGGAAGACAAATATTGATTTCCGAAGAAGTATGGACAAGAACATTAAAAAACTAAAAAAGGTAAAGAGCTTCAGAAAATAATGAGGAATGAAAAATAGTTCCTTTGTGACCAATTCTGCATCCGTTTTTTCTGAATAGGCGTAGCCAATGGCTAATGTGATCCCAAAAACCAAAAGCGTTGATAAAAAACTAAACGTGAAGATTGTTAAAAGTTTAGACAGTATGAATTCTTTTCGTGAGAGTCCGTCAATGACATTTTGCTTAAACATCCTATTGGTGAATTCCTGACAAATGGAGAACACGATAATTAATCCCAGGAAAATTTTTAAAATGGCAACGATCCACGTGGTAAAATTCCAAATTTCAGGAAAATTATAGATCCCTTGTTCTTTTAGGTTGACAGTAAACGAGTCGGTGATATCAAGATCGACCAATCCAATAAAAAGTAAAGCGATTAAAACCAAAAAATACAATCCTGTAAATATTTGGAAAGGCTTATAGGTAAGATTTTTATAAAATTCTAAAGTGGCGAGACGTTTCATTAATTCTGATTTTTTACAAGTTGGAGAAATTGAGATTCAAGAGATTGCTTTTTCAAAAGAAGCTGAGACAAATAGATGCCTTTCTCGGCTAGTTTTTTGTTTAGTGTTGTAGCTGAAATTTCATTTTCTACAGAAACCACAACCAAGTCGCCGTCCACACGAATATCCGAAGCAAAACTAAGCTCTTGAATTGCGGCAATAAGCTGCTCTTTATTTTCGGCTTTAAGTTCAAAGAACCCTTTCGAGTTTGTCATCTCATCCACTCTCCCACAATAGATTGCGTTCCCTTCTTTTAAAACCACGACATGCGAACAAATTTTCTCTATTTCATCCAATAAATGACTCGCAATAATAATGGTTATTCCCTTTTTTGCAATAGCCGTAATCAGTTCTCGTATCTGGATAATTCCTTCTGGATCCAACCCGTTGGTGGGTTCGTCTAAAATGAGAACTTCGGGGTTATTCAAAAGTGCCGAAGCTATTGCCAATCGTTGCTTCATTCCTAAAGAATAGGTTTTGTAGACGTCCTTTTTTCGAGCCAAAAGCCCTACAAGATCCAATACCTCATCAATTCGTGAGTAGGGCGCTCCCTTTATCTCCGACATTATTTTTAAATTCTTTTCGGCACTCAAATACGGATAAAAGTTAGGCTGTTCGATGATGGCTCCAATCTTTTTAAGCGATTTTGTTGAAGTTCCTTGTTCTCCAAACCAGCTCCAATTTCCCGAAGTAGGATTAATGGTTGACAAAAGCATCCCAAATGTGGTGGACTTCCCACTACCGTTAGGCCCTAAAATACCGTAAACATTCCCGCGCTCCACGTCGAAGGAAAGATTGTTTACCACCACCCTTTTAAATTTTTTTGTGAGATTCTTTACAGATAATACATGATCCATTGATTCTGTTTTACATAAAAAGTAGGATTTTTTATCATTTTGTTACAATTAAAATACGCTTCGGTAAAAAAATTGTACTTTCAAATTTCAAATAAAACTCAATGAAACTTATCGAACTTGCCAAAGAGCTTCAAGTAACTACAGAAACCATCAAACGCTTTATTCAGGATTTTGATCTGGATTTGGATGATTGCATCTTCTCGAATTTTGAGGTGAAAGAAGATTTTATTCAGTTTGCTAAAGAAAATGTTGATTTCCTACAGCGCTACGAAAAAGATTTAAACAAGACCAAATCTCCCGATGATATTGCCGCTAAAATTCATCAACCGAAGGAAAAGGTCGAGGAATTGATTAAGAAAAAAATGCCTCAAATATTGGAAAATGGACACTATAAGTCGTCGGTTTCTTCATTTGGAATTGATAATCAATTAGGTGGCGATTATCACTTTGTTTATGATTATTTCGGAAAGAAATCACCGCTTCGAAAAAAAGATTTTATAGGCTATCGGGATTTGTTTTTTTACATTTCCGACGCCTTAGAACCCTTTATCAATAGTGAAGAGTCTAAAAACTGGGGAATTGAAAAACCTGCGGGTATCATTTTGTATGGACCGCCGGGAAGTGGCAAAATATTTTGGGCCAATAAGATTTCGGAAATCATCGGTTACGAATTTACAGAAGTTAAAAAACATTTCTTGGGAACATCCTATATTGGAGGCGACACCGAGAATTTCAATACATTTTTGCTCTCCGTTTTACAAAAGGAAAAGGTGGAACTTTTTGTAGAGAATTTTGATGATATCATGCAAGAACGTAACGCAAATTATTCACGTGAGAACGAAGAAACCAAAGCAATCATCATGCATAATGTGTCTCGCTTTCCGTATGAAGGAATTTTGATGGTAGGTTCTGCCATATCACTCGATGGTATTGATGAAGAAGTGATGGCACCGGGTCGCTTTGATGTGCATGTTCCGATATTCCCTCCGAATGTAAAAGAACGTGCCGAAATGATACAGTACGGAATGTTAAAAAACTTGGATAAATCATCTACGCTTTTCAAGATTTTGGAGAAAAACAATGCCGATCATCTCCCATTTTGGAACGAGGTTGCCATTAAGATGAAAGCCTTTAGCAACACCATGGTTATCGATTTTACGCAAAGTTTAAAAAAGCGAATTCGCAATCAGTATTTGAAATCTCGCGATGAAAACCTGAAAATTGACATCACACTGTTAGATGGTGCGCTTCGCGAGTCAGCAAGTAAACTCACCTCCGAATATCTGGATCAAGTGCAGCAGTTTCTGCATGAAGTCGTCGTAAACAACTACGATGATTTTACCAATCGGATAAAAGAACTACAAAAAGAATTGGAGTCCTACAAAGTAGTTGAAGAACCGCGCAGAACCATTGGTTTTCAAAAAACATAAAGAAAAAAGCTTGTCAATTGACAAGCTTTTTTATGATTTGGAATAAGATGCATCAACTTTGGTACGTGGAAAATGCTACCGTAGTAGTTTGAAATTCACCAATGCCATCGGTTGCAATTGAGATCCTTTTCACTTCTTTTCCGTTAAGATAGAGGGTTATGTAAATTTGTTCTTCCGGTTTTCCAGGCTTGTCCGCTTTAATCGTAATTTCCATATTGGTTTCTCGCGAAGCATCGTACTCGTACATCCAAGGCAACGACATAAGTATTTGGCTTCCAGTAGTCTTTGTCGTAATTCCATCATTAGTTTTAGTAAAAGTAGTGAGTATGGTTGCCGTTCCTGTAAAGGTTCCTGTCATTTCAAATTTTGCTATTTTAATCACCTCAGCATCATAATCATCACTTGCACATGAGGAAATTCCAAAAGTTAAAGCGCCAATAAAGATCACAGCAAAAAGCCATTTTAAATTATATACAGCATTCATAATCCGGTTTCTTTTTCGTAAATATAGAAAATATTTGTACCGCGGTACTCGAGCATGTTTCATATTCACCGAAATTTATTATTGATGTGAAAAGCAAATTATCCGTAAATTTGCACTCTTATGATAGGACAAGATCAACTAAAAAATACGCAATCTCGAATTGAAGATTTGTACAAATTTTTGCAAATCGACAAAAAGAGGATTGAAATTGCCAACGACGATGAAAAGTCGGCAGCACCCGAATTTTGGGACAATCCTAAAGAAGCAGAAGTTTTCTTGAAACAGCTGCGCTCCAAAAAAAAATGGGTAGAAGATTACGAAGATATTGCAACTACTTTTGAAGATTTACAAGTTTTGGTGGAATTTGCCAAGGAAGACGCCGATTCGGAAAAAGAATTGGATGAAAGTTTCCCTCAATTAGTTGAAAAAATAGAAAATTTAGAGTTCAAAAATATGCTGTCCAATGAAGGTGACGAGCTTTCGGCAGTTTTGCAAATTACTGCGGGCGCAGGTGGAACCGAAAGCTGCGATTGGGCATCAATGCTTATGCGTATGTACACCATGTGGGCGGAAAAACAAGGCTACAAAATTCGAGAACTGAACTTCCAGGAGGGCGATGTCGCAGGAGTAAAAACCGTGACTTTAGAAATTGACGGCGAGTATGCATTTGGCTATCTCAAAGGTGAAAATGGCGTTCATCGATTGGTACGTATCTCACCGTTTGATTCCAATGCAAAAAGGCATACCAGTTTCGTGTCCGTCTACGTTTATCAGTTGGTGGATGACACGATCGAAATCAACATCAATCCTGCAGATATTTCTTTTGAAACCATGCGCTCCTCGGGCGCTGGTGGGCAAAACGTAAACAAGGTAGAAACAGCAGTACGCCTTCGTCATGCTCCCACCGGAATCATCATCGAAAATTCCGAATCGCGTTCCCAACTTCAAAACAAAGAAAAAGCCATGCAACTTTTACGCTCTCGATTGTATGAAATTGAACTGGAAGAACGGATGAAAGCTCGAAACGAAATCGAAGCCAATAAAATGAAAATTGAATGGGGAAGCCAAATTCGAAATTATGTGATGCACCCTTACAAGCTCGTTAAAGATGTACGTTCAGCTTACGAAACTTCGGATGTGGACGGTGTGATGAATGGAAACATCACCCCTTTTCTGAAAGCATTTCTCATGGCCGACGGCACGGCAGTAAGTGATGATCTCGAATTTTAAATTCAAATGAATCTCTAAAAAAGTAAAGGAAATCGCGTAGCGGTTTCCTTTTATATTTTGTACAATTTGCGAAGGCTTTTTCAGTTGAAGAAATGCGCATAAACCGCGATCTGGATATAATGTGTTAAAAATATCCCAATAATTTTTATTCCTTAGTCAATTCCATTATTTTTGTAGAAATCATAAACGAAATATGGATCATTTTGAAAGTTGGAAAGACCTCCTAAACCCTGAATTTTACATCAAAATGGGTGGGTTTTGGTTGGTATTATTTATCATTTTTGCCGAAACGGGCCTTTTCATCGGCTTTTTCTTACCTGGAGACAGCTTACTTTTTATTTCGGGAATTTATGCACGCGAAATCATCGCCGAAACATTCGGATCTTTTGGTAGTGATTTTCTCGACACCACCATTCTAGCAAGTTGTATTGCTCTTGCAGCAATCATTGGTAATGAGGTGGGCTATTTTTTCGGTCTGAAAACGGGTCCGTCGTTGTATAAAAAGCAAGACACCTTACTATTCAAGAAAAAATACCTCTATCAAGCGAACGATTTCTTCGAAAAACACGGTTCACTTGCTGTTATTTTAGCACGATTCCTTCCCATTGTGCGAACGTTTACTCCCATTGTTGCGGGTATAGTTCGTATGGATAAAAAACGTTTTCTACGGGATAATATCATCGGAGCAATTCTATGGTCGTTTTCACTCGTTTATGCAGGTCATTATCTAGACAAAGTTTTTATTGACAAGTTCGGTATCGACTTAAAAGCCCATCTAGAATATATTATCCTTATCTTGGTACTCATTACTACGCTACCTGTAGTTTTAAAAATTGTATTCGGAAAAGCGGAAGCTCCAAAAAACTTCCCAGAAGAACCTTAATATTGTACTATGGAGGAAATGGTCGTTCTCATCAACGAAAATGATGAAGTAAAGGGATTGATGGAAAAGATGCAGGCACACAGAACAGGTTTGCTACATCGAGCATTCTCTGTTTTCTTATTCAACAACCAAGGTGAGATGTTGCTACAAAAAAGAGCCTCAAACAAATACCACTCACCCGATCAGTGGACCAATGCAGTATGCTCCCATCCTCGTGATGGCGAAACCTATAAAGATGCCGCGATCCGCCGCCTGAAAGAAGAATTAGGTATTGATGTTGAATTGAACCATAAATTTTTCTTTATTTATAAAGCGAATGTAGGCGATGGTCTTTGGGAGCATGAATTAGATCACGTTTTTGTCGGAAACTACGAAGGAGAATTTAGTTTGAATCCGGATGAAGTTTCGGAAGTACGCTATATTGCCCAAGATCAATTGGACAAAGAAATGGCTGCTCATCCTGAAAATTTCACCGAGTGGTTTAAAATCATCTTAAAAGAATATCAAGAACATCTTTAAATTTTGCACCATGAAAAAATGGTTTTGTATAGCGATACTGTGCTCATTAATTACCTCATTTACATCCATCAAACCTGAAGTTTTAGAAACTGCCAATTTCCGAATGGAATACCCCGAAAATTGGAAAGTTACAAACGACGAAGGCATCTTCAACATATTTCCCGATAATCAAATCGGAGCCATTACCGTCTCTGGATATGATAACCTGAATCTTCCAGACAGTGAAATCAAAAAATTTATATTAGAGCTGAATTCGGCATCACAGCCCGAGTCGATCGTTAAATCTAAAAAAGTAGGTGGTGGCACTGAATATTATTACGATTTTGAGGATCCACAATCCAAGATCACTGTGATGACCAAGCTGATCAAGAAAAACAATTTGGTGTACATTATCACCCTAAACTGCAAAACAAAATATTGGAACGGACACTACAGAAGTCAGTTTTTGGAAACCTACAATAGCTTTAAACTCAAAAAATAAAAATGAAAAAGACACCACTTTATGACAAACACGTCTCTCTAGGCGCTAAAATAGTACCTTTCGCTGGTTTCGAGATGCCAGTACAATACTCAGGTGTTACCGAAGAACATTTTGCGGTGCGCGAAAAAGCTGGACTGTTTGACGTTTCGCATATGGGCCAATTTATTATTGAAGGGCCTGGATCTGTAGATCTATTGCAGTACGTGACAACGAACGACATTACTACTTTAGAAAACGGAAAAGCACAATATACATGTCTTCCCAACGGCAATGGCGGAATTGTAGACGACTTAATTGTGTATAAAATGGACGATGAAAAGTATTTTGTGGTAGTGAATGCCTCTAACATCGATAAAGATTGGGCTCACATTTCAAAATACAACGAAAAATTTGGAGCAAAAATGAGCAACATCTCCGATGAAATGTCGCTTTTAGCAATTCAGGGACCTGAAGCAACAGCCATCCTTCAAAAACTGACGGACGTTAACTTAGCGGAAATCCCATACTATCACTTTACCGTAGGATCTGTAGATGGTGTCGAAGACGTAATTATCTCAAACACAGGATATACAGGAAGCGGAGGCTTCGAAATTTATTTTAAAAATGAAGCAGCAAATCAACTTTGGGATGCGCTATCGGAAGCGGGAAAAGAAGCTGGTATGATTCCTTGTGGATTGGCTTCTCGAGATACTTTGAGACTTGAGAAAGGATTCTGTCTCTACGGAAACGACATCGATGACACAACTTCGCCATTGGAAGGCGGTTTGGGATGGATCACAAAACTTGACAAAGGGGATTTCGTCGATCGCGATTTCTTAGCAAAACAAAAAGAAGAAGGCGTTTCAAGAAAATTAGTTGGCTTCGAATTGGTTGACAAAGGAGTTCCAAGACACGACTACCCTGTTGTTGATGCTCAAGGAAATGTAATCGGAAAAGTTTCTTCGGGAACGCAGTCGCCGATGAAAAAATCAGGAATTGGTTTAGCATATATTGATAAACCGCATAATAAAATCGGTTCTGAAATTTTTATTCAAGTGCGTAATAAGAATTTAGCGGCAAAAGTGGTGAAAACACCTTTTGTATAAGCTGAAAATAAAAAATACGAAAGCCATTCTTGATTGTAAGAATGGCTTTTTTTATTAGTGTTTTCGCAAATCAACAAGTAGCGATTAGCTAAATTGAACAACTTGTATGTAAATATTTGTCAAACGTTAAAATATTGGTTTAGTGACTCGATAGTCGCTTTGTCATTCCCAACAAAAATAGCATCATCTGAGATGAAAACCGGTCGTTTCAAAAATGAATAATGATCAAGAATCAATCTCTTAAAATCATTTTCCTGCAAGGATTTCACATCCAAACCGCGCGTTTTTATTTGCGTTGATTTTTTGCTGAACAAAGCCTCGTAAGATTGGGTTCGCGCGTACATTTCCTCAAGTTCTGCTTCTGTAATCGGTTCCGATTTTATTTCGCGAAGCTGCCAACCTCCCAAATCGAGCGGACTCATAATCTTCTTATTTGTACCGCAGGTTTTTAGATAAAATACTTTTTTCAT
>JAYRQH010000321.1:0-2765 GCA_041910715.1 Bergeyella sp. | reverse complement strand
GCAAAAACGTTTCCAACGAAATCATCAGACCATCCACTTCTACCTAAACGTGTATATTTATAGGCTAATGGGTTGGACATTTCTTGGTGTACGTATGGTGAGATTCCGTATGGATTACCGTGCTCATCACGAAGAATATACGGGTTGGTATAATTTGCAGGATCAACCAAAGACCAATCGGTAACAACTGCAGGCGTTGTTGGGTCTAGATTAATTGCAGAACTTAATGGACCTCCGAAAAGCTCATTGGTACCAATTCCTTGACTTTTTTGATGTGTATATAAGAATGTTTGACCAACCGTTAAAAAATCAAGAACTTTATGGGTCGAGTTCAATCGCGCATTAATTCTTTTATAATTGGAAATATCCCCCATTACAATACCCATCTGATCAAAGTATCCGAAGGAAGAGAAGAATGTTGATTTATCATTTCCACCACTGATGCTGATTTCTTGCGATTGCCTTTGCCCCGTATTGAAAATCGTATCTTGCCAATCTGTTCCTTGCCCAAATTTTGTAGGATCTGCGTAACGAGGCGCTTTGTTATCATTAACCAATGATTCATTAATCATCGTCGCATATTGTACACCGTTAAGAAGGTCTAATTTTCTTGCGGCGTTAGAAACACCATAACTACCGTTATACGATATATTTAACGCTCCTCTTTTCCCTTTTTTTGTTGTTACAAGGATAACCCCTCGTGCTGCAGAAACCCCATAGATAGCAGATGATGCTCCATCTTTTAAGACTTCCATACTTTCAATATCGGATTGGTTCAACCAGCCAATACCATCAACGATGATACCATCAACAACCCATAGCGGATCATTTCCTCCGGCACCAAAACTGGTAATACCTCTTACACGCACCGTTGCACTAGAACCAGGCTGTCCAGAATTGGTTACAACAGAAACACCGGCAGTTCTACCCTGCAAGACTTGCTCTGGCTTACCTGCTGGTATATCCTCAATGTCTGAAGCTTTTAAGCTTGCTATGGCTCCCGTTACGTTACTTTTCTTCTGAGTACCATAACCAATCACTACTACTTCCTCGATTTTATTTTCCTTAGTAATAGTGTCATTTTGCTGAGCGTGCATCGTTCCTGTAAAGTACATTACAGCAACCAATCCAAGACTCTTTGTCATCTTTATATTCATAGGATAATGATTTGTTTATCTCAATTTGAGACAATAAATATATTAAATTTTCCTTAACACCAAAAAAAAATTATCTTTTTGCATATTCCTTTTATTTACCGATATTTACAACGTTTTCTAATTGAAAATCACTGTTGTTTTATTAACAAAGTTTAACGTAAATGCTATGACGCTAGCACTTTTTAGAGAATTCCTTCCCCTAAAGCTCTCTTTTCTCATTTTTTCGATGTTGCTTAACTGTATGGGAATTATTATCCTTTTTTATTCCGGTGGCGATATTTCGTACACTGGGTTAGGGCAACTGGAATTTTTTAAAGATATCCCGATTGCATTAATGTCAATTGTAGCAGTAAGTTTCATTAATAAGAAAGGCTCTAAGCGATCGCTACAAGTTTCATTATTTCTTGTCATGATTTGCTGTTGCCTGCTTCCTATAGTAGATGATTTTTGGTTCTTGCGAATTTGGTTTGTAATTATTGGAATTTCATTTGCGATCGCGAAAATCAGTGTTTTTGGACTCATTCGGGCCAACGCTCATCACGAAAAGAAGCTTTCGCAAATCATGAATTCTGTCGAAGCTTCGTTTATGATCGGTATTTTTTGTGTAAATATTTTATTTGGTTGGCTTCTAGAAAGCTATTTTAAAGACAATTGGAAGTGGGGATTTTTTCTCATTGCGCTTTTGGCATGCATCACCATACTCCTATTACAGCGCAAAGACTATCAAGATATTCCTCAACAAAATTCATTCACACACCTTTCGAATATTAGAGAATTGCTGAGTCCTAAAATTTTGGTCTTTTTAGCAATTTTATTTTCCATCGTTTTTCTAGAGCAAGCCTTCAATTCCTGGATGCCCACTTTTTATAAACAGCACTTTGGCGTCAATTCGTTTTTCGCATTACAGTCTACCGCATTTCTTGCGCTATTTTCGTTCATAGGTCGTATTGTAACCAGCAAACTGATACAGCGATTTCATTGGTGGAAGTACATCGTATTTTGTATTTCTGCAGCAGGAAGTATCATGCTCTTTGGGCAATATCTTATTTCTTCTAGGGATCCCATTCCTTTTTATTTAATGATGTTGCTTCCATGTATAGGCCTCTTCATATCACCACTCTATCCTCTTTATAATTCTAAATTTTTAATGCAAGTCTCTACGGAAAAAGTAAACCTTTTGGTGTCGTTTATTGTGATCATCTCATCTTTGGGAAGCTCGATTGGATCGATGTTTATGGCAATTATTTTCGATTTTTCTTTAAGTGCGTATTATTTAGCGTTTTCTTTTATACCTTTGGTTTTCATTTTTTTCTTAACTGCAGTATTTCTAAAAAACACCATAAAACAAGATTGATTTCAAAATTAGAGACCTATGAAAATCGACGATTCTAAAAATAAACAGAATTTACAGGAGCTTATTGAGACCCGAAATTTTGTTCAGCATATTTCAGTAGACTGTGTTATTTTCGGTTACAATAAAGAAAAATTACGCGTTTTACTTTTAAAATATCACGATTTGGATCTTTGGTCGATTCCTGGCGGATTTGTCTTCAATGACGAAGATTTGCGTACGGCGGCAGAGCGTGTTCTTTTTGAGCGGACGCATCT
>JAYRQH010000320.1:0-19064 GCA_041910715.1 Bergeyella sp. | reverse complement strand
TTTACAAGTGTTTAATGTGACGAGATTCGTGCGGAAAAGTAGAAAAAAAAGATGTTGCAGCATCTTAATCGTGTACCACTTTTGTACACCTTGTATGGTATAAATCACCATCAATAAAGACTTCTATAGATACTGTATCGGCAAATAATAAAGCAAATGATAAATAAAAGTGGATAATGCTAAAATAAAAATCTCTATTTACTGTTTCTCCACCAAATACTTCCAATAGCGTCTTGGGACATGTTGAAGATGCAGTTTTATATTTTTTCGGGCTTCTATGTTGGTGCTTTTAAAATATTGCTTCCATAAAGTCTGAAAATGTTCTTCAGTTTCATCTAAATTTATTATTGAATCAGCCGTGCTTAGGTCGTTTTTTTGCTTTGTGCTAAGATAAACTTCGTCGATCGTTGACAGATTATAGTGCAATCCATATTTTCGTTTTACGTCATAAATAAGCCATTTTTGATCTGCATATCGCTTTCTAAAAAAATCTGAAATTAGGGGTAATACATTAAAATCTGGCTCTACCATACAATAAAACATTCCGTCTTCACTCTTCTGAAATCGAACAAAAGCTTTCATACGATGCCTTTCTCTGTCCACTTTTTTTAGTGTTTTATGGTATTCTAAAACTTTTGCATCTCCGAAATTTTCTAAAATATCTGTCCGATTTTTAAATATATTTTGAATGAGGTACACTAAGGATTGCAATGCCGAAATATTTTCTGAAAGAAAAACCTTGTAAATATTAATGACTTCCACAGCAGGTAATTTCTTCTTAAGCCCTAGCATTACTCTTTTTGCTTTTTCCGGATCCGAAATAATCTCAAAAGATTCATCAAAAAAACTAGCGACAAAATTTTCTTTTGTCGACAATTCTATTTCAAAATGTTTTCTTTCAAAACTTTCAAATATCGAAGTTAAAAAGCCAACGTAGCTTCCATCAAAAACATATTGTTTCACGCTTAATCCTGTATTGTCCACACTAATTTTGAAATGTCATATCCATGTTTTGTGGCAAAATCTAAATACTTCTTCTTGGTATCATCAGAAATAGTTTTGGAACGAGATAAAATCCAAATGTAATCTGTACTTTCACCGAAGATTAGCGCCGTTTTATACTCAAGATCCAATTGTACTACGTTGTACTCCGAATAAAATGGACCAAAAAATGAGACTTTCAATGCTGCTTCATTTTCAGAACCTACAAATTTGGCCTTTCCTGTGGCTTCTTCCCATTCATTTTTTACGGTGTTAAAACCTTTATTCAAAACTTTAATTTTTCCGTCTTCTCTTTTAGAATAATTGGCAGTTACGTTTTTTAAATCTTTTTCAAATTTAAAATCAAAACGTGCCACCTCATACCAAGTTCCCAAATATTTGTCGGCATCAAAATTTTGAACCACTTGCACATTATTGCTCATTGCTTTTTTTCCCGAGCAAGCCAATAATCCAGCAATAACACCAACGCCAGCAAAGGCGAACATTACTTTTTTTAAACTTTTATTTTTCATTTTAATTTTTGTTAAAGCACAACAATTTTACCGCCAAAATTTACTCACTTAAAACATTAAAAATTTTAGTATCGTCTGATTAATGGCAGACTTTTTGAACACATCATAATTATAAATCAATTTACTATGAAAAAATTTACACTAGGATTTTTTGCTATTTTATGTATGTCTTTATTAACGAGTTGTGAAGCTGTAAATACCATATTTAAAGCAGGAATGTGGTGGGCATTTATCTTGATTTTTGGCGGCGTCGCGCTCATCATTTGGTTAATTTCAAAATTTATGGGTGGAAATAAGAAATAGTTATTTTTCGCAACAATGTAAGAAAAGGATGACATTACCGTTCATCCTTTTTGGATTTTTAAAATAAACTGAGCTGATTGCTAGGAACTGATGATTTATATTTGCTTTTGGAAGTCGCTGTAATCAAAGATTTTACTTTTAAAGGCGCCAATTCACCAAGCTGTATTTTGGTATCGGCGCAAGTCATAAAATACTGCGCTCTGTTAAAACTTATACCCATTTTCTTGACTTGATATTCGTGCAACTTGCCAAATTTTCTACTCTTTACAATTTTCATTGCCGATTGTCGCCCAATTCCTGGAATTCTTATTATTTCCTGATAACTTGCTTTGTTAATATCCACTGGAAAAAAATGCGGATTCCGAAGTGCCCAACCCAATTTCGGATCAATATCCATGTCCAAATTGGTGAATGACGGATTCAGAATTTCATCTAATTTAAAATCATAAAAACGCAATAACCAATCTGTTTGATACAATCTATTTTCTCGAATTAATGGAGGTTGCGAGCCAATTTGAGGAAGCAAAGCATTTTCGTTATTAATAGGAATATAGCCACTGTAATACACTCTTTTCAAATTATAATTTTGATAAAACTCGTTGGCGACGCTCATAATTTCTAAGTCGTTTTCGGGCGTTGCGCCAATCACCATTTGAGTGCTTTGACCTGCTGGAACAAATAAGGTTTTGGATTTGATCAGCTTGGACTCCGATTTCAATTCCTGAATTTGATTTTGAACAAAAGCCAAAGGTTTCCTTACGCTGTCGTGATCTTTTTCGGGAGCCACCATTTTCAGTCCTTTTTCGGTAGGCATTTCCAGATTAATACTCATCCTATCAACGTATAAACCCGCTTCTTTAATCAATTCTTCACTGGCTCCAGGAATGGTTTTCAGGTGAATGTAACCGTTGTAGCGTTCTTCTGTACGAAGTTTTTTAACAATACGCATCAGGCGTTCCATCGTAAAATCAGCATTTTTGAAAATTCCCGAACTTAAAAAAAGACCTTCAATATAATTTCTGCGATAAAAATTCATGGTTAATTCTACCACTTCATCCACCGTAAATGCTGCCCTTTTTACATCGTTACTTTTTCTGCTTACACAAAAAGAGCAATCGTAAATACAATGGTTGGTGAGTAAGATTTTGAGCAAAGAAACGCATCTTCCGTCCTCGGTATACGTGTGGCAAATTCCTGAAGATGACGCATCGCCAATGCCGCCCTTATTTTTCCTTTTACTACCGCTAGAACTGCAACTTACATCATATTTCGCAGCATCAGCCAAGATCATTAATTTTTCCTGAATTCTATCCATTCCCTCAATTCTAATTTTTAAAAATACAAAATGTATATCAAGTTGAAAAGCATTTTTTGATACAATTCGTATCAAAATCATCACATGGTAATGTAAAAATTTGTAAATAAATCTTACATTTTATTGAAATAATCTTGCCAAATAATATTTTTATTCAAAAAAAACACTGATTTTTATGGCATTACTTTTGTTAAAATATTTACGTTTTTCTGCATCATTTTTATTTTAAAGAGTTCGATGTAGGCTTTCCTTTTTTAAAATTTAACTTTAAAAAGAGAAAAAAAAATTGCACTTAATCCAAAAAAAATATTTTATGAAAAAAAACAAACAATCCGATGGGAAAATCGAACAGATGAATCAATCTACAGTTGATAATTCTAATCAAAAATTGACAACCAATGATGGTGTCCCGATTTATGATAACAATAACACTTTGAAAGTTGGAGATCGCGGCCCTTCTCTTCAGCAAGATCATATTTATTTTGACAAGTTAGCGCATTTTGACCGTGAAAGAATTCCGGAGCGTGTCGTACATGCCCGAGGTAGCGGTGCGCACGGCATTTTAGAAATCCATGACGATATTTCTGAATATACATGTGCTAAATTTTTGCAGAAAGGAACCACAACGCCACTGTTTACGCGTTTTTCTACGGTTGCAGGTTTTAAAGGTTCGACTGATTTGGCGAGAGATGTGCGTGGTTTTTCGGTTAAATTTTATACAGAAGACGGGAATTATGATTTGGTAGGCAATAATATTCCTGTTTTTTTTATTCAGGATGCGATGAATTTTCCAGATTTAATTCATTCTGTAAAGCCTGAACCCGATAAAGAGTATCCTCAAGCCGCTTCGGCACACGATACCTTTTGGGATTTCATTTCTTTAATGCCCGAATCTGCACACATGATCATGTGGGCGATGTCTGATAGAGCCATTCCGCGAAGTTTACGCATGATGGAAGGTTTTGGGGTTCACACTTTCAAACTAGTAAATAAACAAGGTAAAGCCACTTTTGTAAAATTCCATTGGAAACCAAAATTAGGAGTTCATTCTGTGGCATGGAACGAAGCTCAAAAGTTGTCTGGATTTAATTCAGATTTTCACCGTCAAGATTTGTACGAAGCTATTGAAGCGGGCAACTATCCACAATGGGACTTGGGGGTACAGTTGATTCCAGAGGAGGATGAATTCAAATATTCTTTTGATATTTTAGATGCCACCAAATTGGTTCCAGAAGAGTTGGTACCTGTAAAAATTATAGGAACGATGACTCTCAACCGCAATCCGGAAAATTTCTTCGCTGAAACAGAACAAGTCGCTTTCGACCCTGGAAGAATTATCCCAGGTATTGATTTATCGGATGATCCTTTACTGCAAGGTCGTGTTTTTTCTTATATGGATACACAGAATTATAGATTAGGTGGAGCAAACTTTCATGAAATCCCAATTAACAGACCTGTTAATCAAAAACATAACAACCAAAAAGATGGGACGGGGAGAATTGATATTTTGAAAGGTGGCGTTAGCTATTTCCCCAACAGTAAAGCGTCGGGATGCCCTTATCATGCCATGTTGAAGGGTGAAGAAGGCTTCCAGTCGCATGAGCAAAAAGTGGATGGCAAAAAAGTGCGAGCGCGTTCCGATTCGTTTGCTGACCATTTTAGCCAAGCTACATTATTTTTCAATTCTCAAAGCGAGCCAGAAAAACAGCACATTATTAATGCTTTAAGTTTTGAACTGAGCAAAGTAAACGATCCTAAAATCAGAGAACGTCAGGTTGCTATTTTAAATCAAATTGATGCAGATTTAGCGAAAAAAGTGGGTGACAATCTCAATATCACGCCTCCAAAAGAATTGGATGAATTAACTTTAAAATTTGCCAGACAAAATCATCCAAACTATCCATTAAAAACTAAGAAAAATGAGCTTAAATCTTCCGAAGCGCTTAGCATGAAGGTAAAAGCAGGAGAAGGAACGATTAAAACCAGAAAGGTTGCCTTTTTGGTGGATAATGGGGTTTCCAAAGCGAGTGTTGATGAACTTAAAAAAGCTTTAGAAAAGGAAGGTGCCGAAGCCGTTTTAATTTCGTCCAAAGTGGGTCCGCTCACTTACCAGGAAGGCGAGACCCAAAATATCGAACATACTTATCTTACCGATCCATCCGTTTGTTATGACGCTGTTTTTACGCCGTCAGGCAAATCGGTAGAAGCTCTGAAAAAGAATGCAGATTATTACGAATTTATCAACGATGCGTATAGACATTGTAAGGTATTGGCTTTTGCGAAAGATGCGGAAAGCTTATTGGATAGGTCTTTTGTGGAAGTTGATAAAGGTGTTATTTTGGAAAGTAAGGACGCCAATTGGTCAGAATCTTTCATTAACGCTATGAAACTTCATCGCATTTGGGACCGTGAAGCACAAAGAAAAGTGCCTTCATAGTCTATTCTTATCACTCATTTAAAACAAAAAGAATACAAAATGATTTTACAATTAAGTCCAACATCCTTGTAGATACGCCTCTGGGGCGTGGTCATACGGTATTTATTATTGATTATGGCATGCATCAAAACTCCTGTTGGGTAGTGGCCATGGAAAAGGACGGAATTGTAAAACATTTTGATAGTAACGATGTTATTGTGTGCACCAATTTTACGTATCATATTAATGAATAAAGAAATTGTTTTCCGCACACTTCCGAAATACCAATTAATAAAATATAAAGTCACAAAATTATGGGAAATGCACAATCACCTCACGAAAATTTAAACGGAAATCAAGCAATTGAGAAAATAAAATCGATCGCCGAGACCGCTGGAACTTGCTTTTTTACCACCAATATTGGCGGCAATACCACCAGCAGACCCATGGCTCTACAAGAAGTTGATGAGGCGGGCAATTTATGGTTTTTGAGCGACGTTCGCTCACTAAAAAATGATGAAATTGAAGCCAATCCTAATGTAGAATTGTATTTTATGAATAATTCTAAATACGAATACATCTTTATTAAAGGAAAAGCCAGTGCTTCGCAAGACAAAAGCTTAATCGAAAAATATTGGTCCAATTTTGCTAATGCTTGGTTCGATGGTAAAGATGACCCCAATATCAGTGTAATAAAAGTTTCGCCTAATGATGGCTATTATTACGAAACCAAAGACAATAAATTTATTGCCATGTCGAAAATGCTTTTTGCTGCCGTTACGGGAAGTCCAATTGAAGACGGAGGGATAGAAGGCGAGCTTAAGATTTAATGAAGTTTCCAATAGCATATCATCCAAAATTTGATTCATTAACACCTCGTGAAAATGATTTGTTGGAACAAACTTTGACCACAGTTTCGAAATTTGTAAATAAATCTGGAAAAATAAGCAAGGTAAAATATTCTACCAGAGATGCACACGCAAAATCGTATTCTTATTTGAAAGGACGATTTATTCCCTCAAAAGATGAAAATCTAAAAGAATTTTTTCCTGAAAATGAGTTCAATGCTCTGGTGCGATTATCACACGCCAATTTGAAAATTTCAAAGTCCGATCGACAACTTCCTTTGTTTGGTTTTGCTTTAAAAATTGATGATGGCTCTTCCACGATTGCAAATTATCCACTGGTGAACTTTCCGTTATTTATGACAAAATCTGTCAGTGGATTTTTGAAACTTTTTATGGCAATTAACCGATTTTTTGCCGGTTCCATTGTTACGAAACCATTTCGGGCATTTAAAATTTTAATTTCTGGTGTACCAATGACCTTCGAAACAATGAATTGGTCTTTCGTTTCTGCAATTAGAAATTGGATTACGAGTTTCAAGTATTTCATTCTAGCAAGAAGTTATTATTCTGTTGGTGCATATCGTTTAGGTAACAAAATAATTAAAATAAAAGCCATTCCGCTACAATTCGACCCCGAATTTTCAACAGGAATTTCAATTTTGGAAGATGTGAAATCTTACATTTCAAAAAATGATTTGAAGTATAAAATTTTATATCAAATTGCTTACGACAAGAAATATCAACCGATTAATAATTTAACCAAAGATTGGCGAAAAACCGACTTTTTGGATTTTGGTATTATTGAATTTGAAGAAGTTTTAGAGGAAACAAACTTGGAACTAGAACAGCTCTCATTCAATCCTTTTGATAGTAAAAAAGAGTTGCAACCCGTTGGGAAAATTCAGCAAATTAGAAAAAAAGTTTACGAGCGGTCCATCGAAACTCGGAATTATAACAACGAAAAAATATAATATTATGGATTCTATAGACACAATTACAAGTTTAGTTACAAAAACAGCGGTTATTACAGGTGCTTCAAGTGGTGTTGGATTGGCAACGGCGCAATTGTTTGCAGAAAAAGGCTACCAAATAGTCTTAGCAGCAAGAGGAAAAGAAGGTTTGGAGAAAGCGGTTGCAGAGTGCAATGCTCTAGGTGGAAAAGCTGTATACAAAACCACCGATGTTTCGAACGCCAATGAGGTGAAAGATTTGGTAGAATTTGCATTGAAAGAATTTGGTAGAATCGATGTTTGGGTGAACAATGCAGGTGTTATGGCAAGCGGAAAATTCGAGGAAATCCCAATGGACATTAATGAGCAAGTTATCAAAACCAATTTAATGGGCTATATGCATGGCGCTTATTATGTTTTGCCCGTTTTTAAAGAACAAAAGCAAGGCGTTTTAATTAATAATGTTTCCATTGGTGGTTATATGCCTGCGCCGTTTAGCTCGGTATATTCAGCGACAAAAACAGGAATTAAAGGCATGATGAGTGGTTTGCAGAGCGAATACAGCGTGTATCCAGAAATTCATATTTGTAATATTTATCCGCAAGTGCAACAATCCACTGGGAATATGCATTCTGCAAAATTTTCGGGTTTAGATTTTAAAATTCCTCCATTTGCTGCTGATCCTCGAGATACCGCAAAAGTAATTTACAAATTAGTAGAAAAACCTAAAAACGACACCTTCCCAGATGCTACTTCATTTATGCTAAAGCTTGCTCATGGCGCTTTTCCAGAAACATTTACCAATTTGGCAACTGGTGTAATGAGATTAATGATGAAGGTTAAAAAAGGCAAAGATGAGGAAGGTAACATCTTAGAGCCATCCAATAATCCGCACCGAGTTTACGGAGAAACAGCGCTACCAATGCCGTCCAAGAACACCAAAAAAATTATTGGAACAGGTTTAGCAATTGCAGCTGGATATTTTGTTGCCAAACATCTGAAAAATAAATCTAAAAATATAGACTAATTTGAAACTGCTAAAATTCACATCCAAAGGCATCTATTGTGTTCCAGGGAAATTTTATATCGATCCTTGGCGACCTGTGGATTTAGCAATCATCACGCATGGTCACGCTGATCATGCACGAAGTGGCATGAAGAAATATCTGTGTCATCATTTTACAAAACCTATTTTGTATTCACGAATTGGTCGAAATATAGAATGTGAAAGTGTAGCTTACGGTGAAGTGATAAACATTAACGGCGTAAAAGTTTCTCTGCATCCGGCAGGACATATTATTGGTTCTGCACAAATTAGGATGGAATATAAAGGCTATGTCTCTGTAATTTCTGGCGATTATAAAATTCAAGATGATGGACTTTCAACGCCTTTTGAAGCGGTAAAATGCAATGAATTTGTTACTGAAAGTACTTTCGGACTTCCCGTTTACAATTGGCTTTCGGTTGAGGAACAAGAAAATCAAATGAAAAACTGGGTAGAGCAAAACCGTAAAAATGGAAAAACCTCCGTATTCATCGGTTATTCATTGGGAAAATCGCAGCGAATTATGAAAGCTTTGGAAGGTTTGGGTGAGCTGAATGTTCATTATTCCATAGCAAAACTGAATGAAGCGTATGAAAGTGTTGGAGTAAAACTTCCAGATTACAACACCATTGATTTGCGTGACGATAAAAAACATTTGGATGGAAAAATAATTCTGTTACCGCCCGCATTGGTCGACAATCCAGCGATGAAGAAAATACCGAATATGGTGTACGCAATTTGTTCGGGTTGGATGCAAATTCGGGGTGCTCGTAGATGGCGAAGTGCAGATGCCGGTTTTCCCATTAGCGATCACGCTGATTGGCAAGGACTGTTAAGTGCAATCAAAGCTACGGAAGCTGAAAAAGTGTACGTAACTCACGGTCAGACCGCTATTTTTTCTAAATATTTAAATGAAATCGGAATTCAATCCGAAGAAATAAAAACCGAATACGGTGATGACGAAGAAAAAACGGAAATCGATGAATCAATTTAAAAAAGCAATGATTACAAAGTAAGTTTTTAAGTATAAATAGAAATGAAAGATTTCGCCACATTAATCAATGCACTCGACAGCACCAACAAAACTTCTTTGAAACAAGAAGCGATTATCGAGTTTCTGAAAGTGGCGTCTTCAAGAGATAAATTGTGGTTTTTAGCTTTATTTACAGGCAAAAAACCTAAACGAAATATCAATTCTAGTTTTATGAAAATTTGGGCGATGGAAGTAGCTCAAATTCCCGAATGGCTCTTCGTAGAATGCTATTCTAGTGTTGGCGATTTGGGCGAAACTATTTCGTTGATCCTTCCACCTCCTAAAAAAAGTATCGAAATTTCTTTATCCGATTGGATGCAAAAAATTATTGATTTAAAAGACAAAACCGACGAAGAAAAGAAAGAATTTGTGCTTACCGCTTGGGATAGTTTGGATAATGTGGAGCGTTTTATCTTTAATAAATTATTGGGCGGAAGTTTTCGCATTGGGGTTTCTTCAAAAGCATTGATTAATACCTTAGCGAAATTTTACGAGATGGATCCCAGTGCCGTTGCACACAGCATTATGGGACATTGGAAACCCGAAGAAGTTGATTTTGAAAGTCTGATAAAGGGTGAATATACAGACACTAATTTGTCCAAACCTTATCCGTTTTGTTTGGCGTATGCCTTAGAAAAAGAACTTCAAGATTTGGGCGCTACCGAAGATTGGTTGGCAGAATACAAGTGGGACGGCATTCGTGGACAATTTATTAAACGAGATGGCGAAGTTTTTATTTGGTCTCGTGGCGAGGAATTGGTCACCGATCAGTTTCCTGAAATTAGAGACGAATTACTGCAATGGAAAGGGAATTTTGTGATTGATGGCGAAATTTTAGCGTTTAAAGACCATCGAGTTCTAAATTTCAATGAACTTCAAAAAAGATTGAATCGCAAAAATTTAAGCAAAAAAATGCTGGACGAAATTCCAATCGTGGTTTTTACTTATGATTTATTAGAATTTGAAAATGAAGATTTTCGAGATCACTCAATGAAAGAGAGGCGTTTTCAACTTCAAAAAGTATTGGAAATGAATCCTTCAGAAAAGATTAAAATTTCCGAAGAAATTGTTTTTGAAAACTGGAATCAACTTCCTGACATTCGTGAAAACGCGCGCGAAATCAACAGCGAAGGTTTGATGCTGAAAAATTACCATTCTCCGTACCACACTGGTCGCAAAAAAGGCGATTGGTGGAAATGGAAAATTGATCCATTAACGCTGGATGCGGTATTGATTTATGCTCAAAAAGGTAGTGGACGACGAAGTGGATATTATACAGATTATACTTTTGCAGTAAAAAAAGAAGGTAAATTAGTAACTATCGCCAAAGCCTATTCTGGTTTAACAGATAAAGAAATCCAAGAAGTAAGCAAATTTATATCTAAAAATGTAGTTGAAAAATTCGGTCCCGTAAGAACGGTAAAACCTGAATTGGTTTTTGAACTGGCTTTTGAAGGAATTGGTTTTAGCAGCAGACACAAATCTGGTGTAGCATTGCGTTTTCCAAGAATTTTGCGCTGGCGAAAAGACAAAAAAGTGGATGAAATAGACGATATTGAAGATATTAAAAAATTAATTGTTTGACCGATACATTCGAAAACTCCGAAGGTTACCAAATCGTACAAAAATGGATGAACGATAAAGGTATGAAAGCTTTTTCTTTTCAGAATGAAGCTTGGCAACGTTTTTCCAACGGTTATTCTGGAATGGTGATTGCACCAACGGGTTTTGGGAAAACCTATTCTCTATTTTTAGCTGTAATTATTGATTTTTTTAATCATCCCGAGAAATACAAAAATGGTTTAAAATTACTTTGGATTACGCCTTTGCGTTCCCTTGCAAAAGATTTGGCGAGAGCCATGCAACAAGCAGTTGATGAGATTGGCTTGGATTGGGTGGTAGAAGTTCGCAACGGCGATACGGATGCAAAACACAAAACTCGACAAACCAATAATATGCCCGATGTACTTTTGGTAACTCCCGAAAGTTTGCATCTGCTTTTGGCTCAGAAAAACCACGAAAGATTTTTCAAAAATCTGCAATCTGTTGTTGTAGACGAATGGCATGAATTGTTGAGCACCAAACGTGGCGTGATGACAGAGTTGGCTTTGGCGGTTCTGAAATATCAACAACCAAAAGTAAAAATTTGGGGAATTACAGCCACCATCGGAAATTTGGATCAAGCTTTGGAGGTTTTAATTCCGGATGCTAAAAAAAGAACAAAAGTTGTCGCCAAAGAACAGAAAAAAATAGAAATTCTTTCAGTGTATCCTCCAGAAGTAGAGATTTTGCCTTGGGCAGGACATTTGGGCGGAAAATTAGTTCAGGAAGTCGTTCCTATCATTTTAAAAAGTAAGTCAACATTAATTTTTACCAATACGCGAAGTCAAAGCGAAATGTGGTACCAGTTATTGCTGGAAGCCTATCCTGATTTTGCGGGACAAATTGCGTTGCATCACAGTTCTATCGATGCGAATTTACGTCAGTGGGTAGAAGAAAACTTAAGTTCTGGTTTGTTAAAAGCAGTGGTTTCTACCTCATCATTGGATTTGGGTGTCGATTTTAAACCTGTAGACACCGTCATCCAAATTGGTTCCAGCAAAGGCGTTGCACGTTTTATGCAAAGAGCAGGACGAAGCGGACATTCACCGTTTGAAACTTCCAAAATCTATTTTGTACCCACGCATTCCTTGGAACTGATAGAAGCTTCGGCTTTAAAAGAAGCCGTGAAAAATAAGGTGATAGAAAGCAGAGAACCTTTCGTATTGGCGTACGATGTTTTGGTGCAATTTCTGGTAACTTTGGCTTTGGGCGGCGGTTTTTATCCAGACGAAATTTATCCTGTTATTAAAAATACCTATGCTTATTCTGAAATTACAGACGAGGAATGGCAATGGTGCATTTACTTCATCACACAGGGCGGAAAAACTGGGAAAAATTACGAAGAATTTCACAAAGTGGTGAAGCAAGAAGACGGAAAATTAGTTGTTGAAAAACGTAAAATAGGCATGCTTCACCGTATGAACATTGGAGCAATAGTTAGCGATTCTATGTTGAGGGTAAAATTTTTGTCGGGCGGCTACATCGGCATGATTGAAGAATATTTTATCTCCAAATTGCATAAAGGTGACAAATTTGTTTTAGCAGGACGCGTGTTAGAATATACGATGCTAAAAGATATGACGGTCTACGTAAAATCCTCCAGTGGAAAAGCTATTACCCCCAGTTGGCTTGGCGGAAGATTGCCTTTGTCCTCCAATTTAAGTTTCTTTTTGAGGAAAAAATTGGCAGAATCATTATCTCCAAATTCTCGTGAAAAAGAACTGAAATTTTTACATCCACTTTTAGCAAATCAAAATGAAAATTCACACATCCCTAAAGAAGATGAATTTTTGGTGGAACGCATCAAAACACGAGAAGGTTATCATTTGTTTTTTTACCCTTTCGAAGGGCGTTTGGTGCATGAAGTGATGGCGGCATTACTGGCATTTCGAATTTCAAAATTATATCCTATCAGTTTTTCGATGGCGATGAACGATTATGGTTTCGAACTTTTTTCGGATAAAGAAATTAAATTGACAGAAGAAGAATTACACCACATTTTATCGAAAGACAACTTGATGCAAGATGTTGTTGCCAGCGTGAATGCGACGGAAATGGCTCGCAGAAAATTTAGAGATATTGCCGTGATTTCGGGAATGGTGGTGCAAACTATGCTTGGAAGACAAGTTAACAATAAATCTTTGCAGGCTTCATCGGGCATTATTTTTTCGGTTTTGGAAGATTATGATCCTCAAAATTTACTATTGAGACAAGCCTACACCGAAGTTTTTAACCAGCAATTGGAAGAACAAAGACTAACTGCTGCTTTTGACCGCATTGCTAAAAGTAAAATCATTTACGTAAATTCGGATCGCTTTACGCCCTTAAGTTTCCCGATAAAAGTGGACAGTTTGCGACAATCGCTTTCCAGCGAGGATTTGGGCACAAGAATTAGAAAAATGCAGGAAGCCAATATGAAGAAAAAAACCAAACGAAAATGATTTTAGCAGAGAAAACGATTGTCTTACGGCAACACACTTTTGTTTTGACCAATCAGCGTGCGCTGTTTTGGAAAGAAGCAAAATCTTTGGTTTTATCGGATTTGCATTTAGGAAAAACGGCTCATTTCAGAAAAAATGGCATCGCTTTACCCTCCGAAATCATTGAGAAGGACTTGCAACGTTTGTCGGATTTAACACTTCATTTTCAACCTCAGAAACTGATCATTGTCGGTGATTTTATTCATGCTGGAAAAAACTCGGAATTCAATTTATTTTCTGAATGGAAATCCCAGTTTCCAGATTTAAAAATTGTTTTGGTAAAAGGCAATCACGACCGAATATCAAAAGATAAATTGTATGAAATAGGCGTTACGGAAATTTGTGAATTTCATGCCGAAGCTCATTTTATTTTCTCCCATGAAGAAGTTGAATCGAAAGAAAAATTTACTATCTCTGGCCACATTCACCCTGGAATTCAAATGAAAACACCCGTAGGAAGATATGTTAAATTTCCAAGTTTTGTTGTTACCAATTCTCAGTTAATTTTACCAGCATTTAGTTCTTTTACGGGTTTAGATACCAGAAATCATCCCGAAAAATCCAGTTTTTACTTTTTTACGGAAGAAGGAATTTATGAACTTTAAATTTCGTAATTAATTAGTTCTGCATATGCTCTTTCTGCACCTTTTAAAACTTCTGGATAATTTTCTTCGTGGAAATATGTGTTTAAAGCAAGGATAAATTCTTTCCAAAATTCGGAAATAGCTTGGTTGTACATTCCGAAATAATGAAAATCTATACCTTCAAAATTTGGATTTTTTTCAAGATTTTTTTTGATAACATTTCCGTCTAAAGATGCGCCTTCAATCACGTATAACATTCCGATGGCTTCGGCTTCGGAGTTGATATTTTCTACTTCAAGATTTTGTTGCAAATTAATTCCTAAAAGGTCAGCATCTATTTCTATTAAAGGAAGTTTTGAACGTAGATTTTGTCTGATTTTATTTTTAAAATCGTCCGAGATTGCTGCATTAATCTTGATTTCATAATTTAATAAAAATTGATAATTTAGAGCTATAAGGCATTTGTAATCGTCTAAAGAATATGCTTTTTCAAAGATTTTTTTAGAATTGAATTTTTCTTCCAGCAAATCATGTTGATGTCTGGTATTTTGTTTTAGATAATCTGAAAGCATTTTTATTTTTTAAATTGTATGGTAAAAGTTACTCCTGGAGCATCATGATGGTTTTCATAACTTAGTTTCCCTTGCAAACGTTCCATAATTCGATAGACAATATTCAGTCCAACCCCGTTTCCGTAGAAAGATTTTGCGTTTTCCATTCTTTTAAAAATTTTAAACATTTGGCTCTTATCTTTTTCGGGAATTCCGATACCATTATCAGAAACAGAGTACACAACATAATCACCAATATCCTTGGAATCTATTGTAACAACGGGAAATTCTTCTTTAGACGAATATTTAATAGCATTGTTTATGATGTTAAGAAAAACTTGATACGCCAAAGTTTGATCGGCTGTAATATCGATACAACGGCCTATTTCAACTTTCGTATTGGGATTTCCGTACACAATTTGCGATTCTTCAACTATCCTTTCAATCAAAGATTGCATGTAGATTTTTTGTAATCCTAATTCTACCGATTTTGCTCGGCTTAAATTGAGGACATCCCGCATCAAAGTTTCCATATTATGAATTTGATCAAGAACATTCTTTAGTTTTTTAGAATTGGCTTCTGTATTACCATCTAATAACTTTCTTTCCAGCATTTGGAGGTTAAGTTTCATGACAGTTAAAGGCGTTCCTAAATCGTGAGAAATGGTATATGAAAAACTGTCTAATTCTTCGTTAACTGCCAAAAGATCGTCGTTTAATTGTTTTATTTTCGTATAATGGTCGTACGATATTTCAAAAATTAATGTGAGAAGTTTGGTAATGGTTTTTCGGTATTTTTCGCTCCAAATTCTGGATTTCCCTTTGCTTTCTTCAATAAATATTTTGAATGATTTTCGAGGCGAAACTTCTAATTCTTCCTGACCGTTTTTCAGAATTTTCTCGTACTGTTTTTCAGGATTTCCTGCCCAATGTATAGTTTCTTTAAATTCTTTTCTAAACCAAATAATATATTTTTGAGTTTCTCTGTTAATTTCTGCAATTGCTAAACCTGCGAAGGACGTATCATCACCCATAATCTCAGGGTGATTTTTTGCAAAACTCTCATCATAAATTACTTTATCGTTATCCTCTAAATACGCTTTGTAATGCTCTATAATTTTTAAAACTAAAGCGTTGGGCGGCGTGTTCCCGCTAGAAAATACTTCAGTATCAATTACAAAAGCAATTCCATCTGCGTCGGCGTAATTAGAGAAATTATTCAGATTTTGAATGATACCATCTGTAAGTACAGGTGCATTGGATAAACTTTTTTTGAGTTTGGAGATTTTTTGATCAATCTCGATACTAAAATCCACCATTTCTGCAGACGAAATATTGCTGTACACTTTCGCTGCCCATTTGGTAACAATCTCTGCTTTTATCCTATTGCGAAGATCAATGTGTTGTGGCAACGTATTTTGACAAGTTACCAAACCCCACAACTTTCCGTTGACAATAATTGAGGTCGAAAAACTAGATCTTACCCCAGCATTTCTTAAATATTGCCCATGGATAGGTGACATTGCACGTGCATCGGCAAAACTTAGGTCTAAATCTTCTATGCTGGAAATCACGGGAACAGGCTGTGCATCAATATCACTGAAAATTCTTCTCGTTTTGGTTAAATACAGTGCTCTTGCTTGTTTCGGAATATCATCTTCGGGATAATGAAGGTTGAGAAAACCTTCCATGTTATTTTTTACACTTTCAGCAACTACCTTACCAGAGCCATCTTCCAAGAATTTGTAAATCATTACGCGATCGTAATTGATGTATTCGCTAATATTTATAGCAAGTTTATTCCATACAAGAGATTCTTCCTTCAATTGAGAATATCCTTCAAAATCGATGTATTCTAACTCATTAGAGTAATCTACATTGTAGCATTTTTCCAATTCTAGAATAGCGTAAGATGCATGGGATTTTATGGTGAGATAGTATTTTGATCCTAAAATATCAATAATACTTAACTGAGAATTAACGGCAGCATCTTTAGCAACAAACTTCTTATAAACCTCAGAATTTTCTAAAAACGAAATAATAGAATTAAAATTTTCAATAGGCGAACCTAGTGGAATTGTATCTACTTGAAATAAACCTAGAATATTTTGGCTGTAAAACTGTACATGAAACTGCTCATCAAGACCGATTAAGAAACTAAAGTTTTGAATTTTTCCTGGAATTCTAATAGGCTCGTCCGAGCATTGGTTGTAAACTTTCATTTGTATTTTAGGGAAAAAACAATATCTCCATTTGCATATATAGTTATTTTTATTGTAATATGATAGTTTTATCTAATTATATCTATTCTGCAAATAGGTTATTATTTTACTTTTACATTCAAAATCACATTCTAAAACCACCTATCTACCGAATGAAAAATATTTATCTAAAGGGTGCTTTTTCTTTTGCAACCAGTACGAAAGCATTTCCATACCTGTAACTGAAAATGTGATGCCGTTGCCACCAAATCCGAGTACGAAATAGGAGTTTTTAAAATCTTGGTGTTCCCCAATATAGGGCAAACCATCCTTGGTTGAACCAAAAGTTCCTGCCCAAGAAAAATCTTCCCTAAACTCGAAAGAAGGGAAATTACGCTCAAATTTTTTAGTCAGAATTTTTGACTTCTTGGTGATTAAAGAGTCTCTTAATTCAGGTTTATAAAATTCCTCGTCTTCACCGCCAATTAACATTCGATGATCGTCGGTTGTGCGCATATAGAGGTAAGGTTCGTCGGTGTTCCAGAGGAGTACATCTTTGTACGCATTCGTTAGTTTTTCATCCACTTCAGAAACGATGGCAAAAGTGCTCAGCAAATCCACAAACTTTTCCTTGATTAGACTTGTACTTTCATAACCAACGCAGTACACAATTTTATTTGCAATGATTGTCGCGCCAGAACTAAGGGTAACGATATTTTTTCCTTTATGATATTTCACAGATTTCATTTCGGTTTTATCGAACACTTGTAGGCCTTTTCTAACGTTGAATGCTAAAAGTTCGTGCACCAACTGAAAAGCATCTACGTTGGCTCCCTGCTCTGAAAGGATTCCGCCATGGGAAGTTGGAATTTTAAACTTGGTTTCAATTTCCTTCTCTTCCAACCATTTAACACCAAAACCTGCTTCTTTTCTGGCTTCATATTCTTTTTGTAACCAAGAAATGTCTTTTTTAAACGAGGCAAAATACAGAGATTGCTTCTTTCGAAAACCTGCTTTTGATTTTATTTGAATGCAGATTTTTTCAAGTTGATCAATGGCATCGGAGCAGGCTTTATAACATAATTCGGCTCCTGCTTTACCAATCATTTCTGATAATTTGAACAAGGGAACATCAATCTCATACTGCAACATGGATGTAGTTGCGGACGAACTTCCGTTGGCGATTTCGCGCTTGTCAATCAGGATGGTATTTTTGCCATCCGATATGCATTGATGGGCTATCAGACTTCCCGTAATTCCGCCACCTATGACCAATATTTCACATTCTTTGTTCTCATGTAGAGAGGGATAGGAATTGATGATACCGTTTTTTATCATCCAGAAAGGTTCATTCGACTTGAGATCCATAAGGCGTAAAATTAATGATTAAGGTATGCTTTAAATTTTTTTAAATGTAATGAATTTTTGAATAGGTTGTAATCGTTTTTTATGATCATTAATGTGCCGACTAAATTTTATTATCGGATTTTTTTTAAAAGGTTAGATAGAAACTTAAATTTAGATAATAGTGTACCGCTTTTTTATAATTCAACATTTTTAACGATCATTAATAAACGGTTTTTTAGATTCTGCATTGAAAAGTAACCGACACAAAATAAACAATTAATAAATCTTATATATCATTATAAAGCCTTTTTTTTTATATTACGATATTTTATTCTGCAATCTTTTGTATTGTTATGTTAATATTTGGAGCTTAATTGTACCTTGAATGATGAGTTACAAAAATGAACGTTTTCGTTTTTTATTTTTACAAATATTTGAACTTAATAACACTAAAGTTAACTTAAAGATACTGAATGACAAGTAATATTTTGATACAAAAGTATTGTGAGCATTCCAAAAAAAAAATGAAAATTACCCCTGTAAGGTCTGTACTGAAAAATACGGTGGAGCTTGCCATACATACCACAAACAACGAAAGTGAATTTAAAAAGCAATCGACCGATCAGGGCATAAATACGGTTGTCCGCAGGAACAACAGCGGACGGATTTACGGTATCACGTTCATCGATCACGAAAGCCGAGCCGTTTGGAACGCTTCACAATTAGACAGAAATCTTTCTGCAAATCTGTTTAACGATTGGTGGAACAATGGTAACAAACCCGAATTAAAGATACAGGACAGTCCTGTTTCCAATAGGAAGACATTAGACAGCCAAACGACCAAAGACCTTTTCGAGTTTATTTTGCAGGAAAAT
>JAYRQH010000319.1:0-4763 GCA_041910715.1 Bergeyella sp. | reverse complement strand
CATAAGGCACTAATCATTGCATCGGCTTCACGTTCGAGCCATTGTGGATTGTTTAAATAATCAATTCTCGTGTCTTTTGATAAAATAGTATAATTGTACCGCCCCGTAATTTGGATGAAGCCACGCCCCTTAAAACGTAGTCCATCGCCCTTTTGGGTATTGCCTAAATTCTTTATAAACTCATACTTTGAAAAATAGGCATCATTTCCTATTTCTCGAAGTCGTGTAAAACTTGCGCTTTCGTGGTCGATTTGTGCAAAGAAATGAGCCAATCGTAAAGGCGTATTCACTCCGTAATTATTGAGAAGAGTTTTGTATTTCGTTGCTAATTCTTGCGCTTTCATCACTTTTTAAAATATATAATTAAACCTATAATCACTAATGCCACGACTCCGAAAATAGCAATCAGTCCAAAGCTCCAGAATGAACCAGTTTTTGTTTGTACAGATTTGGCCGTTTCTTTTATTTCGTTTGCAGTCTCTTTGAGTGTTTTTTCACTTACGATACTCCTGGAGAAATCCTCTAATTTGTTTTGGAAATTCTCTTTAACATCAGACTTTTCATTTTCGGACTTTTCGGAATGCTTTGTTTTAATGAAAACTTCGGCATTTCCTAAAATTTTAACCGCTTGTAGAGTATCTCCATTTTCGATTTGATAGAGTTCTAAAGGCTTATCGGTTTCTGCTTTCCCTTTAATTTCAATTTCGGTTTTCTTTTCAGACTCCTTTTTGGAAGTATCAATTTTCTTATCGATTCTTATATCTTGCGATTGAATCACTTCTTTTATGCTGTCTTTTGCGATAGTAGACAATACAACCTCATTCGCCTTTTCGTTTGTTTTTGTTACTTGTTTCGACTTACAACCCAGAACTAGGAGTATCGTCAATATCATTAGTATTGCTTTCATCTTTTTTAGTTTTGAATTCGTTTAAATCTAAATTTTCTTGGAACCTTGAAAGTTTACGCATCCATCCGATTGGAGGAAATTTACCACCCGTAATCACGCTCAAATTTCCCATTGCGCTACCTGCTGGATAAATAAAAACTATTAATTGAAGTAAGATTTTAAAGTAAATTGCAATAAAGTCTACATCCTTTACAATCTCATGCATCATGGTAAACATCATGTACCCACTAATGCAGCCGCCTAATTTGACCAATAACCCAGTAATGTTTTTTCTAAATTGAAAATCTCTTTTGTAGAAAGCATGAACAATCGAACCTAAAATATGATCCACAGCAATAGCGCAAAAGACGAAAACCATAAACATTTGATTTACGATATACCACTTGGAAAGACCTTCAAAAATAGTTAGGAAAATTGCTGGAACAGCTGCGATTTTTACCGCAGCTAATATCTTATCTACTCCCACGCCATTATGCAACTTTGTAAGATTATCTAAAACGAATCGAGTTACATTTATTAATCTTCTCATAAGCGGTAGAATACGTTTAGTTTTGTTTTCATTATCCTACAACTTTTTGCGTGAACTCCACATTACTTCCTGGAGTATAATCTGCAACACCCGTAATAGATGTGATATTTACCACGTTCTTACCTCCGTTATTTCCAATACCATAAAGGTTGCAGTTGTGCCCGAAGTGACCGTTAATAACTACTCCTTTAGAATTGTCAATAATAACGTGTGCATAATCAAGGTGTAAGCTTGGTAAGTAATGTCCGTTCGTTACATTTTTAAAGGCAATACCTGCAATTTGATGGTGCTTAACCTCTAAAAGCCCACTCGTTCCGTGCGCATTATTATAGCCATCATTAACTAATATTCCTACTCGGCAACGTGTGAAAATTGAGTTCGCTGTCATTAGGTTTCCGCTTTCAAAATATTGCCCTATTTGGCAAAGTGTCACCATCAATTCAGAATAGTTTGAAAACTCATGCTCATTTTCACCATGCAATCCAGTGTAACAATCTTTGATAAAAAGTTTTGAAGCTTTCATCCCTCTTGTATAGTCTTTTCCTACTTTATTCGCTTTAACGCCTATGCCACCAAGATTTCGTACAATAAGAGAATCTAAAACCAATCTTTCAGACGAATTAATAACAAGTCCATTTTCATTGGTTCTGTACAATCCAGTTACGGCTTCGTCAACTGTATTAATGATATTCGCCCCCGCATCAATGCCATTCATTGAATAGCCGTAATTAGGCTTGTTTCCCTCAATAACAATATTGCTAATGCTTATATCTTCCGCATTTTCGATTTTCAAAATATCGCCTACAAATCCGCTTTTTGCTTTAATTCTGCTTTTCCCGAAAAAACCATCGATAGTAGTTCCAGATGGAATTGTTATAGTGTCCTCAACTTCAAAAATTTTATCGCCTAATGCTACTTTTCGGTTTTTATTTAATGTGTTTTGTAGGTTAGTAGTTGCGCTTGCAGTTAATATTTCAATACTCTGTATTTTCTGTGAAATATTCTCACCTAAAACAATTGAATATCCTAATCGATAATTTGAATGCTCAAATACCCCAGTCTCGCCTTTCATGTAGGAAAATCCTTCGCCATCGGGAGGAAAGTTTGTAAGAGGAGCTGTTGTAACGGCTTTAATACATACATAGAACGATTCGTTAATAGTGGTTAAATCAGAGAAATTAACCTTGTTAGAGCCTGCTATTAAAGTTTTTGGTTCACTCAACAATATGGATTTATCAGAAATCCTTAAGGCTATAAGTTCAATATCACCTGCGGCTTGTGTAGGAATATTAATAGCCGAAAGCAATGATTTATCTTCCACTAAACAGCGTGTGTCAAAATAATAATATCCAGTACTTAACACAGTATTATAGCTTCCTACGCTATATCCACTCGGCACTTCGTTTTCATCCAATATTAATTCTGGCTTCGTAACTACCTTTTTTCTCGGCACACCATCAGTGACCAAAATTTGAACCTCCAAATTGTCGGTGATGTCGGCTGCCGTTACAGTAATAGTCGTTCCGTTTACAACATAGTTTCCTGCCGAAATAACCTTGAAAAAGAAACTTCCTGTTTGTGTTATTGTTCCAGGTGATTTTTCGCCAATATACCCTAACGATTCTCTCGCTATCAACTTATCATCCAACTGCTCTTTGTTGTACGTGTTTCCAGTCTTTCCGCTTTGGTCGATTGTTGCCACATTCTGTGGAGGAATCATATCATAAACAGTTACTGTCTCTTGTCCGTTTGCGCTCATTATTTAGTTTGTTTTATATTAAAATTGATTAAAGTTATATCCTGCTGTTTCTACGTTTGTCATAGCCTGAATTGATATTTTTCCACTTGAAACATAAAATACTTCCACTAC
This sequence comes from Bergeyella sp., assembly GCA_041910715.1. Classification (GTDB taxonomy): domain Bacteria; phylum Bacteroidota; class Bacteroidia; order Flavobacteriales; family Weeksellaceae; genus JAFAFC01. The sequence goes on along the minus strand of JAYRQH010000319.1, from coordinate 1,457 downwards.
AACTTGTGTTTCATTTACTCCATCACTCATCATCCAGCCTAAATATTCAGGAACATACCATCCATCTTCGATATTATCCGTGTATGATTGCGTATTCTTTAAACCTTCATACTGCTTGTTTGCATCGCTGTAAACATTTCTACCTGCATTATATTCGTAAGCTGTTTTATTTCCTCTTAATTCAAATTGTTTTGGATTTGAGGTTTTTTGCCACATTATTGCCCTAATGTTATTATGCAAATCACTTGGCTGCAATAGTGGCGACGTGCTTGGTAATTTTGCGAGCCTGCGAAGTGTATAGCTTTCAGGAATTTCAGCAACGAAATAGATTCCGTTTTGTCCTAACGAGTAAACTTTTGTTCCATCTGGCTTGTAAAATGCAAATTCAGGATTCCCATTCTGCATAGTTAATAGCATTCCTATTTGTCCGTTTGCGTATCTTCCAACAAAGTGATTGCTTTCAGAATCTAACTCTAATCCTGCATCCGTTTTGAATCTAAAATGTCCGTTTTTCTTTATCCAAACTCTTGCATTCGCACGATTTGCATAGGTTGATCCACCCCAAAAAAATATGTCATTTACTGATCCTTTGCCAGTCATTCCAGCAGTGCCACCCATATCAAGAACAGAAGCGTCAAGATCAAATATAGTTTGACCATCTAGCGCTTTTATTTGTCCTGCCGTGATGTACCGACCATTGAATATTGAAAAACCATCTAATGGAGAGTATGCTCTTTGTCCGTTGTTTACCTTGTGAAGTATTCCAATTAGGAAGTTATAATCATTTGGCTGCGCATCGTAAATAAGTTTGTCAGTTGTTAAATACCACTCACCTTGAATACCGTTTTTTTGACATTTTCCGTAAACATAATAATCAGACGTAGGAGTTAAGTCATTTACTATAGTTTCAATAAAATCCCAGCTTACTTCACTATCCGATATTGAAAAATGAGTTAGTGTACCGGCATCTAGTTTTACTGAATTTTCGTCACCATAATTAGGTATAACATCCATTCCAGTGAGCTTATATTGCTGTGAAAGACCACCAATAGCCATTAAGATAGTTTCTAATCTTGGTGTAATTCCATCACCAGAGGGATCAAAAACCAAATTTTTCAATTCATTAATTCTCTTTACTGAATTATAGAAAGATTCTTTAATTGTTGTTTCTTGGTATGTAATATCGTTCTTAACCCCCTTAATTACCAGTGCGGTTGAGCTTTGAAAATTCACATCAAAATCATCTGCTAAATCAATATCGTATGAATGCTCTTTTAGTAGCAAATCTCTTGTATAGCCAACAATAGGAATTACGGTATCAATCTTCAATTTACCATCCTTTATTGGTAATTTATCACCAATTGTAAATGGGTGTTCTGCATAATTCAGAACCTTTTTCGCCCAAAATTCAGGTCTTGTTTTTAGCCTATAATTTACTTTTGTATTTAAGTTTTTTG
>JAYRQH010000318.1:0-1990 GCA_041910715.1 Bergeyella sp. | reverse complement strand
TTTTAATGTTTTTAAATCCGCTACCTTCAACTTTTTGTAGAGAATCGCTTTCAAATCCAATTCCGTTATCTTCAACCGTGATGAGTATTTTGTTTTGATTTTGCAGACACTGAATGATGATGTGAGCAGCTTTTCCGTGCTTCACCGCATTGTTGAGCAGTTCCTGGATAATTCGGTAAATGTTGATTTGGTATTTTAAAGGAAGGTCTTTTTGTAAACCATCCATTTGCAATTCAATATCGATTCCAATGGAAGAATAATCGGCACGTAAATCTTTCAAAGCGGTTTCAAGGCCTGAACGCAGAAGTGTTTCCGGCATCATGTTTTGCGAAATTTTGCGTAATCCCACCAACGATTTTTCTAATTTTTGAATAATTTCAGAAATGAAATGAGCGTTTTCCTGAGTTTGGTAACTCGATAGTTTCATTTTAATCCCTGTAAGTTCACCGCCTAATCCGTCGTGTAAATCTCGTGCAATGCGTTGTCGTTCTTTTTCTTCGCCTTCGATTAATGCTTGTCCGATTTCGATATTTTTCTGTTGCTGAATTTTATGAATTTTCTGAGCATTTTGCTTTTTCGAATTTCGATAAATCTGTATGCCAAGCAAAAATACAATCAACAAGGACGCAAGGCCTAGTCCCAAAAGCCAATTAATGAGTACTTGATTTTTTTGCTTCAAAGCGTTCTCCTGCTTTTCTGCTTCAAGTTTTGAGATTTGTTTTTCTTTAAGGCTCGATTGGTACTGAATTTCCATTTCGGCCATTTTAGAATTTAATTGATCTGCGGCCATGCTGTCCTGTAGCCCCGCAAATTTTTTCATCCATACATAACCATTTTTGTAGTCTTGAAGATTTTCATAGGTCGTTGCCATCTCGTAATAGTACATGGCTTTCTCATTCAGATAGGATGTTTCACTCTCTTCGATAACGGTTTTTAGCGTCTTTAATGCGTTTTCGTACTGCTTGAGATCATTGTACACTTTATACAGTTGAAATTCTAAACTTGATTTTTGAATTTGATTATTTAGGTGTTCTGATAACGAAATTCCTTCCTTTAAAACTTGAATTGCTTGTGTATTTTGATTGGTTTTACGGTAATAAATGCTCTTATTTACATAGTTATCAAGATTAAATTCCGAAACAGGAAAACCTTGTAGCAAATGGTCAATTTCATCAATCAGCTTTTTGGATTTCGCAGTTTCACCTAAATACGCAAAATTTCGGGCTCTGTAGATCTTCGCAACCAGTATCTTGTCCAGTTTACCCTTATTTTTGGCAAGAATATCTTCAGCTTTACCTAAATAATCCTCAGCTTGTTGATACAAAAGCTGATTCATCATATTCAAGCCAATATCTGTATAATAGCCACCCAATAAATTGTAGTCTTTGGCTTTTTCTGCTAGTGGAATGGCCTTTTCAAGAACAATTTGGAGCATTTCTTTCTCCTTGTTTTTCCGCTGTAGCAACGCACCATGATTTCTCCAAGCGCGAGCTCGGAAGGTAAATGCTTCCTGATTTGTAAATTGAGCGAAAATTTTTTCTGATTTTAGATATTCTTGCGAAGCTTGATCCGGATTTTTATCAAACAAGTATCCACCGGTGTAAAAATGCGAAACTGCCTTTAAATACGTATTTTTCTTTGCTAAATTATTTCCTAAATGGAGATAATGTTTTGATTTTGTGCTGTCTTGATAACTCCAAAAATCAGATAACAAAAACGCAATCCGAGCTTTTGTGCTGTCGTTTTTCGAAGTTTTTAAAATATTAGCCAAACTATCAATCTCTTTTTTACTCGAAAATTGTTGAGAATGAATGAACATTCCCAATAATACAAGAAAAAAGCTAAGACATTTCGTCTTCATAAAAATGAAGGTTATTAAGTCTTCAAATATCCTGAAATATTTATAAAACAAAAATACCTAAAAATAGGAGGTCTGTAGCGTGTGTTCTATTCATGTAGGACGAGACTATCAATCATCCAACGAATTAAT
>JAYRQH010000317.1:0-3240 GCA_041910715.1 Bergeyella sp. | reverse complement strand
TTTTCAGCAATAAATTTTTGGTCAATAACGTTCCCAAGATTCTTATTTTCTTCTTCTAAAACTAATTTCTGAAGTGCTTTCAATAAAGAAATATCGCCATTTATTTTTACCGGAAGGTAGAGGTCGCATAACTTATACGCTTCTCCAAAAAGCGCACGAACTACCTGCGGATTTCTGAACCCCATTAATCCAGCCTCGGGAAGCGGATTAATGGCCATGATTTTAGCACCGTTTTGCTTTCCTTTTTGTAAGGCAGAAAGCATTCTTGGCGAATTGGTTCCTGGGTTCTGTCCCATGATGATGATTAAATCTGTGTCGTAAAAATCTTCGAGTTTAACCGTTCCCTTCCCAATACCTATCGATCTTGAAAGTGCATAACCTGAGGTTTCGTGACACATATTGGAACAGTCGGGAAAATTATTGGTTCCAAATTCTCTGGCGAATAATTGATACACCCAGGTTGCCTCGTTGCTGGTACGCCCTGAGGTATAGAAAATCGCTTCATTAGGCGAATCTAAGGCATTTAATTTTTCTGCAATCTTTTTAAAAGCATCGTCCCAATTGATGGGTTGGTAATGCGTTCCACCTTTCGGAAGATACATCGGCTCAGAAATTCTTCCAAACTGACTGATTTCGTAATCTGAGAGTTTCGAAAGTTCATAAACCGAATGCGTTCTCCAAAATTCAGCATCCACTTTTCGGGAAGTCGCTTCTTCAGCCAACGCTTTGGCTCCGTTTTCACAATATTCACCCAAACGCGAACGCTCATGATCGGGATCTGGCCAAGCGCAACTCGGGCAATCGAAACCATCAAACTGATTCATGGAAAACAAGGCTCTACCGCCACGTAAAACGGATGCATTCAAAATCAACTGATCCAGAGAATGCCACACCGCCGGAACGCCTGCTGCCCATTTTTTGGGTGGTTTTTGGTGAAGATCCAAAAGTTTGTAAGGCGGAATTGCTGAAGGGAATTTTTTCAGAATTTCTTCCGCTTTTTGGTCAAATATATTGTTTTCCATGATGCGTATTGGGTGTCAAGATTAAACTATATTAGCATTTCATATTAGGATTGGGGAAGTTGTCGCTTTGGTCTTCCAAGGTATTATCCAAGCAAACAAAATCTTTTTCAATCAGAATTTTCACGATTCCCGATTGGCCGTCGAAGCCTACTCTATCTGTATTGACGAATTCTTCCACCATGTCCGAAGGCATTTTCATCACGATTTTATTTTCGATAAAATTTACTGACAATTCATTTCCATCGGTTTTTTCAACAACATAGAGAAAAGGACGGTCTGTAAACTCGGTAAAACTGCTGATGATGCCGTTTTGTCCAAGTTCCTGAACTTCGGTTTTTGTAAGGCGGAACCTCACGGAATTATCTTTAATTCTTATTTTCATAATTCATTTCAATTTTAAAATTTTCCCCAGAATGATAGAGGTTGAATCGATTATCGCGCAAAAAGCCCAACAAAGTGATATCGAATTCCTTCGCCAATTCTACAGCCAAACTCGAGGGCGCTCCAATGGCGGCAACAAGCGAAATTCCTGCCATCGCAGCTTTTTGTATCAATTCAAAACTTGCTCTACCACTTAACAATAAAATTTTGTCATCTAAGGGAAGTTGATTTGTCAATAGCGAGTGACCAATTAATTTGTCCAAAGCATTGTGGCGGCCAACATCTTCGCGAAGGGCTAGCAAATTGCCACTCAAATCGAAAATTCCGGATGCGTGAATTCCTCCTGTAGAAGAAAAATTATTTTGAAAACTTCTTAGTTTTTCGGATAATTGATAAATAACGTCAAGCGAAACCTGTTGCTGTTGTCTTTTTAGATTTTTAAAAGTGCTGACCGTTCGGATGGCTTCTATGGAACCTTTTCCGCAAACCCCACAACTGGAAGTGGTATAGAAATTACGGTCGGTTTTCATCAGTTCTGGAATAAAATCATCTGCCAGCTCGATCGTAATAGTATTATTCTTACTTCTAGTGCAATTCGATTCGTTGGCTTTTACTTTTTGAATATCACGTAAACTAGAAATAATTCCTTCTGTAAATAAAAAACCTACCGCCAATTCTTCGTCATTGCCTGGCGTACGCATCGTAACCGAAATATTTTGCTGATTTTTTCTTCCTAAGAACAATATGAAACCCTAATTTCCAAAGGCTCTTCTACCGCAATATCATCTGTGCACACAAAACTACTATCCTCCTGAAATTTGATGATTTCTATTTGCTGTATGGCATTTTTTTCCAGAATTTCGGCTTTCATCTGCGTTTCAACTTATAGAGTAAATATACTAATTTTTGTATTGAAAATGATCACGGATGTGCAGAAACCCACTCTTCGCCATCCTCAAAAATCTCTTTTTTCCAAATGGGCACCATTTCCTTAATCGTATCAATTACGAATTTACAAGCGGTAAAAACGGCATCCCGATGACCATCGCTGACCACAATAATAATCGCCTCATCACCAGGAAAAAGCACGCCAATACGGTGATGAACAACAATATTTCGTACCGAAAACATCGTCATCGCTTGGTTGATAATTTTCTGAATTTCTTTAATCGCCATCGGTTCATAACATTCATACTCAAGCCGCAGCACCGATTTTTCTTTGGTTTTGTTTCGAATAGTTCCTATGAATGTGGCGATTCCGCCGCTGCCAAAATCTTGAGCGATTTGGAGGCATTCGGTAATGTTAAGTTTTTGGTCTGTAATTTTTATATCAATCATAATCTAACCACCGCTAACAGGCGGAATAAGTGCTATTTCGTTATTGGAGCTCAGTGCTTGATTTTCGTCTGCATACTCTTCATCAACCGCAATAAAATATGATTTCAAACGTTTTAATGCATCAAAATCCGATTCCAGTTTTGTTTTTAAGTCTTGCACGGTAGCGCCTTCTGCGATTTCAACTTCCAGTTTGGAAGAACCGAAAATGTCTTTAGCAATACCGAAGGCTAATATGGTAAGTTTCATTTTTTTATTTTATTAAAACATTAATTCCAGCGATTAACACCAAAATTGCTGTCATTCTTTTAATGATTAAAGGATTCCACTTCAGAGACATTCTGGAACCAATTTGTCCGCCCACTAAAACAGCTAAGCATAAAATTCCAATTCGTGAAAAATCAATATGAGAGGGCAGTTTAGAGACTTGTCCAACAATCCCTGAAATCGAATTCACCAAGATGAAAACGCTGGAAGCCGCAGCAATTTTGCGTGCAGTATC
>JAYRQH010000316.1:0-5335 GCA_041910715.1 Bergeyella sp. | reverse complement strand
CAACGGTAAAGCTACCGAAGGTTTAGTTCAACAAGGGTTTGCCAAAAGCGGGGCTGAAGTTCTTCGGTTGAGCATTTGTGCAAGGTTCAACAGTAGTAATTCTATTGAACTTTTGTGCTAAAAATCCCCGCCTTCGGCAAGGCCCGAAACGTTACCTGCAAGCGTAAGAACGACCGTGCCAACAAAACCGAACGAACGAAAAAAATGTGTACTTTTGTAACATTAAACGTATGACAAGACAAATTTCCATATTGCTGATAGTGATGCTTGGTTTCTTTTTGACACCAACGCTGACTTATGCGTTTGGTAAATCAGCAGAAAAAACCGAAAAGTCTTGTTGCAAAAACGAAACTTCAAAATCAGACAAGAAAGATTGTTATAAAAGTCATTCACAGAAAGACAAAAACGATGATGGTTGCGGTGGGAAATGTAAAAATCCTTCTTGTCATTGCCCGACTGCACCTCTTACTATTGCACTTCCTTTTGTTACCGAAATGAAATATCATAACATCTTTCTCGAAAAGGTAACAATTGCATACACAGAAACCTACATTTCTTCAGGTTTCCGTTCTATTTGGCAACCGCCATAAATAGGCTAATTTCTTTCTTGACAGCCATAAGTCTGTCTTGTTGAAAGCAACGAAGTTGCTTTCAACAAAATTTTATTTTCATAAACATAAATTTTCAAAAGAATGAAATCAATAAAATTATTGATGGCGATGTGCGTATCGCTATCGTTCACAGCGTGCAATGCACAAATCAAAAATGCAAAAACAACTACCGTAAAAATTTACGGAAACTGCGGAATGTGCGAAAGCACCATAGAAAAAGCAGGAAACCTTAAAAAAACAGCCGAAGTGGATTGGAACAAAGACACAAAAATTGCGACCATTACATACGATGAAAAAAAGACCAATCAAGACGAAATCTTGAAACGCATTGCATTATCAGGTTACGACAGTGATAAATTTCTTGCCCCTGATGACGTGTATGCAAAACTGCCTGAATGTTGCCAGTACGAACGAGTAAATAAAACAGTTACAAAGACGGAAACGTCAAAAAACGATACTTCAAAAATGGAAATGCACGACCATTCGGCAATGAGGGGAACACCGCAAAATGCTAACCAACTGAAAGCGGTATTTGACAATTATTTTTCCATAAAAGATGCGTTGGTAAAATCAGACGGCAATACTGCGTCTGCAAAAGCCAAAGATTTGAGTAACGCTATTTCATCAGTAAAAATGGAAACATTGACAACAGAGGAACACACTGTTTGGATGAAAGTAATGAAAGACCTTGCCTTTGACGCAGAACATATTGCTGAAACGAAAGACGTAGGACATCAGCGAGACCACTTTACATCGCTTTCCGACAATATCTACAAACTGATAAAAGTTTCAAAACAGGAAACTTCTGTTTATTATCAGCATTGCCCAATGTTTAACGATGGAAAAGGTGCCAATTGGTTGAGTAAGGAAAATGCAATCAAAAACCCGTATTACGGTTCTTCTATGCTTTCTTGTGGCAAAACAACAGAAACAATTAAATAATTTACACAAAAGCGTAGTCATTTTTTACGGCTACGCTTTTATTAAATAACAAAAAAATGAAATACACTTATCATATACACGGTATGACCTGCAACGGTTGCCGCAATCACGTAGAAGAAGCCCTTTCAAAAGTTAAAGGAGTTTCAAAAGCAACAGTTGATTTAAAAAAAGCCGAAGCTACGATTGAAATGGAAAAACACATTCCACTTGAAACCTTTCAAGAGGCTTTAAAGAATGACGGTGGAAAATATAGCATTCACAAATCGGGAGAACACCACCACATTTCCGAAGCTAAAAAAGAAACATCAAAAGGAAATGGAACAGGTACATTTTATTGTCCGATGCATTGCGAAGGAGATAAAACATATTCCAAAGAGGGCAATTGCCCTGTCTGCGGAATGGATTTAGTTGAAGAGCAAAACTTATCGAGTACTTCATCAGAACAATGGACCTGCCCGATGCACCCCGAAATAGTAAAAGACCAATCTGGTGCTTGTCCTCTTTGCGGAATGGATTTAGTGCCTATGCAACCCGACCTTTCAGCAGAAGAAAAAACATATAAGAAGCTTTTAAAAAAGTTTTGGATAGCTACACTATTCACCTTGCCCATTTTCGTAATCGCAATGAGCGAAATGGTTCCCAGTAATCCATTGTATGCAGTAATGGATCAAAAATATTGGAATTGGGTTCAGTTTGCATTATCCATTCCGGTGGTGTTTTATGCCACCTGGATGTTTTTTGAACGTGCCTATAAAAGCATCATAACGTGGAAGCTCAATATGTTTACGCTAATAGGAATTGGTGCAGGTGTAGCTTGGTTATTTAGCGTGTTTGGAATGCTTTTCCCGGAGGTGTTTCCAAGCCAATTCAAAACACATTTTGGCGCAGTTCACGTGTATTTCGAAGCAGCTACCGTTATCTTAACCTTGGTACTTTTAGGACAATTACTAGAAGCTCGTGCCCACAGCAAAACCAATTCAGCAGTAAAAGAATTATTGAAATTGGCCCCGAACAAAGCCATTAAAATGGTCGATAATGAAGAGGTTGAAGTAAGCATAGATAAAATTGAATTAAACGATATTCTCAAAGTAAAACCAGGCGATAAAATTCCGGTAGATGGTGTGATAACCGAAGGCCACACCACTATTGACGAATCTATGATTACGGGTGAGCCTATTCCCATAAATAAAACCAATGGCGATAACGTAAGTAGTGGCACCATCAATGGCAACCAATCCTTTTTGATGAAAGCAGAAAAAATAGGTAGCGACACGTTACTTTCTCAAATCATTAAGATGGTGAATGATGCCAGTAGAAGCCGTGCACCGATTCAAAATTTAGCAGATAAAGTTTCAGGATATTTTGTTCCGGTTGTGGTTATAATTTCTCTGATAACCTTTGCCGTATGGGCGATATGGGGTCCGGAACCTGCTTACGTGTATGCCTTGGTCAATGCCATTGCTGTTTTAATTATTGCTTGCCCGTGTGCATTAGGATTAGCAACACCAATGTCGGTTATGGTTGGCGTAGGCAAAGGTGCTCAGAATGGAGTGTTGATTAAAAATGCAGAAGCACTTGAAAAGATGAACAAGGTAAACGCCTTAATTATAGATAAAACAGGAACGATTACCGAAGGAAAGCCAACGGTAGTAAAAATAGGTACTTTTAATGCCGACTACGATGAAAGAAAAGTGTTACAATATATTGCTTCTGTAAATAGTAACAGCGAACATCCTTTAGCAGAAGCAACTGTGAAGTATAGCAAAGAACAAAATGCAGAAATTATAAAATCGGAAAATTTCAGTGCAGTTACCGGCAAAGGAGTTGAGGCTACCATTGAAGGTAGAAAAGTGGCTTTGGGTAATCCGAAAATGATGGAATATGCGAATGCTGAAATTACATCTTCTATGCAGGATGAAGCGAAAAAACATCAGCAACAAGGTAAAACCGTATCATTTTTAGCTGTCGATAAAAAGGTTGTAGGTTATGTAGTCATAGGCGACAAAATCAAAGAAACCAGTAAGAAAGCGATTGCAGAACTTCAAAAGCAAGGCATTGATGTGATAATGCTAACAGGCGATAATCACGACACAGCACAAGCCATAGCGACTGAACTTAGTCTAACAAATTTTAAAGCCGGTATGCTGCCAGAAGATAAATTGAGAGAAGTGGAAAAGTTACAACAACAGGGTAAAGTTGTAGCAATGGCAGGAGACGGTATAAATGATGCCCCGGCATTAGCAAAAAGTGATGTAGGCATTGCAATGGGTACAGGTACGGATGTCGCTATCGAAAGTGCGATGATAACCTTGGTGAAAGGTGATTTACACGGCATTGTAAAAGCTCAAAAATTGAGTCAATCAGTAATGAGAAATATCAAGCAAAACCTGTTTTTCGCATTCATCTACAACGTATTGGGCATTCCCATCGCAGCAGGTGTGTTATTTCTATCCTTCGGCATATTATTATCACCTATGATAGCCGCCTTGGCAATGAGTTTTAGCTCGGTATCTGTAATTGTTAATGCGTTAAGATTGAGAACTATTAAAATTTAAAAATGAAATTCTTAAAATGGATAATAAAAAAAATATTTATAAAAAACTGTTGCCGATAGCTCTAATATTATTGGCGACAACTTCTCTTTTCGCTCAAAAGGTTGTGAGATACGATTTGTACGTAAAAGACACACTTGTAAACTATGCAGGAAAAGAAAAAAGAGCCATTGCAGTAAACGGTCAAATACCAATGCCTACCCTAACTTTTACGGAGGGCGATACTGCTGAAATTGTAGTACACAACCAATTAAAGGAAAGTACATCACTACATTGGCACGGTGTATTCCTACCCAATAAAGAAGATGGTGTGCCTTGGCTTACACAAAAACCCATTGAACCCGGAACAACATATACTTATCGTTTCCCAATCATTCAACACGGAACGCATTGGTATCACTCACATTCTGGCTTGCAAGAGCAGATTGGTATGTATGGTAGTTTTATAATGAAGAAAAAGGATGATGATAGAACCTTTAGAAAAGGAATTGATGATTTACCTACCGTTCCTATTATTTTAAGTGAATGGACAAACTTAAATCCCGATAACATCAACCGAATGTTGCATAATGCCAATGATTGGTCTGCTATTAAAAAAAATGCAACGCAGTCTTACACAGAAGCAATTAGAGATGGACATTTCAAAACCAAACTAACCAACGAATGGAAACGTATGTTGGCAATGGATGTAAGCGATGTTTATTATGACAAAATTTTAATCAACGGAAATCATACGACCGATTTAAAAACGGTTGATAGTAAAACTCTAAAAGCAGGCGATAAAGTACGATTGCGAATTTCAAACGGTGGTGCTTCGTCCTATTTTTGGTTGCGGTATGCAGGCGGTAAAATTACAGTAGTTGCAAATGACGGCAACGATGTAGAACCTGTGGAAGTAGATAGATTAATTATTGCAGTTTCTGAAACTTACGATATTATAGTTACCATTCCTGAAGATGGTGTTGCTTATGAATTTTTGGCTACTACCGAAGACAGAACACAATCTGCAAGCTATTTTGTGGGTAATGGCATCAAACAACTCATTTCTCCACTTCCCAAATTGAAATATTTTGAAGGAATGAAGATGATGAACGATATGATGAAGATGGACGGTAACCTTGACGATATGGGAATGAAAATGAGCCTGAACCAAATGGATATGAATGTGGTAATGTATCCAGAAATTACAGGCGATTCTAAGCAGAAAGAAGACCATAGCCAACACAATAT
>JAYRQH010000315.1:0-2127 GCA_041910715.1 Bergeyella sp. | reverse complement strand
CTATTATGCGTTTTTTAAAGAAACAGATTTTAAAGTAAAAGACTATCTCCTTTCCGTAACTGATATAAAAAAATTAGGCAATTCTATTTTTAAAGCCTAGCGTTAATTCCGTATTTTTACAAAACTTAATTTTCTTGTATGTGCGGCATTAGCGGATTCTTTTCACCAAAATATCTACGTAAGGCAGGAGTTTGTGTGAAAATGAATGATGCAATAAAACATCGCGGTCCAGATGATGAAGGTTTTTGCTTAGTAAATGATGGAAAAATGCATTTTTACGCAGGAAAAGACTCAATGGATGCGATAAAATCCAAACTTTCACAAGTTCCATATGACGACGATTGCAATTTAGCCTTAGGATTTCGCCGACTCTCAATTGTTGATCTTTCAGAGAAAGGCCACCAGCCTATGAGCAGTGAAAGCAATAAAATTACCATCACGTTTAATGGAGAAATCTACAACTTCCGTGAACTCAGAACGGAGTTGAAAGGTTTCGGCTATGGTTTTGAAACCGATTCCGATACCGAAGTACTTCTGAAAGGCTATACCCATTGGGGAACGGATGTTTTTGCTATGCTTAACGGAATGTTTGCTTTATGTATTGTTGATTTACAAAAGAACATCATTCTTTTTGCGCGAGATCGATTTGGTCTGAAGCCTCTTTTTTATTCAGTACAAAACAATACGCTTTGTTGGGCTTCCGAGATAAAAGCAATTTTGGAATGCGATTGGGTGGAGCGAGAGATTAACTGGGAAGGCGTTTACACTAACTTTTTGTTTCAAACAACATTGTCACCTCAAACGTGTTTTAAAGATATTTTTTCGATTGAACCTGGGACGTTGATTTTAGTTGAAATGAATGAAGACATCGTTTTGAAAAAAGAACAGTTTGCGCAGATCTCAAACCACGCAACAAATGCGGACGGTGCGTGTCAAATCGATAAATTATTCAGCAAAAGTATTGAAAAGCAATTGAATACGGTTGTTCCAAAAGCGGTGCTGATGAGTGGTGGGATTGATTCTACGTTTATTGCCTATGAGGCGAAAAAGTGGGATGACCAAATTCCGTGTTATACCGTTGATTATGAATTTAGCAAAGAAGAAATCAAAAATGCAGCTGATTTTGCTTTATCACAAAACATCAATCATTCTACGTTTCAGGTTTCCGATGAAAGCATACTTGCGGGCTTAGTAGAGAAAATCCAGCACTTCGAAGAACCTTACGTCAGCATTGAAGTTTTGCTTAATGCATCTGAAATTGCTCATACAAAGGGTTATAAAGTGGTGTTGAGTGGAAACGGTGCCGATGAACTTTTTGGAGGATATATGCATACCCTAAAGCTAAAACGGTGGAAACGTTTTAGGTTTCTAAATGGTATTATTTCAGCTTTGCCTAATGGTTTGGTTTCTTCTCCAAAAATTAAAAATTATTTCCAACAACACACCATTTTCGATTTTTTTAGAAACGGACAAGGCGGAATGCGTCCTGAGGAAGTGAAAAAATTATTGAAAAAGGAAGTGTGGCGTGATTTCGATTCGTCATTATCGAGCTATCATTTAACTAAAGGTACGTCGTATGCAGACTATTTCATGCTCGATATGCGTTATTCATTGGCGTCGCGCCATGCCTATCGTGATGATCTCGCAGCAATGCGGTATTCGATCGAGTTTCGTTACCCGTTTTTAGATAATGATTTGGTGGATTACGTATCCGGATTGTCGATGGATAAACGTTTTGACGGGAAGCAAAATAAACCTCTCTTGCGAAAGGTGGTACAAGGAAAACTACCCAGCCAAATTTTGAATATGAAAAAAAGAGGCTTTTCTTTTCCCTTAGCTCGCTTCATAGATGATAATCCTACTGTAAAGCAGACGGTTCTAGATAACATTGAAAGATTAAAAAATCGTCATATTTTTAATTCAGAACTAATTGATAAGTGGTCGAAAGGTAAAATTAACGAAGCCAATTCTTCCAAATTATGGCAATTGTTTACCTTTGAACTTTGGCTTCAGAAATATCTGGATCCAACAAATCAAAAATAGATGAAGAATATAGTGTTTCTTTTGCTTAGCTTTTTGGTACTAACCGCTTGTGGTAATGCCGATGAAGATTTGCAGAAAATTGAT
>JAYRQH010000314.1:0-1795 GCA_041910715.1 Bergeyella sp. | reverse complement strand
TGAACCTGAGCTCATTAAAGAGCCCTTGATTTTTGAAGAAATACAGCCAACTGTAAGAAGTTACAAATAAAACACAAAAACCTATGGATTTACATCTTAAAATATGGAGACAGAAAGATTATCAGAGTGAAGGGAAACTGGTGAATTATGATTTAAAAGACTTAAATCCTCATATGTCTTTTTTAGAAATGCTGGATACTTTGAACGAAAAATTAATCCTGCAAGGTGACGAACCTGTTGAGTTTGATCATGATTGCCGGGAAGGCATTTGCGGCCAATGTGGGGTAATGATTAATGGTTTGGCTCATGGACCATTAGAACATACTACCACCTGTCAGCTTCACTTAAGGTCTTTCAAAGATGGAGATACCATTGTTATTGAGCCTTTCCGTGCATTAGCTTTCCCTGTTAAAAAAGACTTGAAAATTGACCGTTCGGCATTAGACAGAATTATTTCTTCCGGAGGTTTTGTCTCTGTGAATACTGGTCAAGCACCGGATGCAACAGCTATTGCCATTACCCATCAAACTGCTGAGGAAGCCTTTGATTCCGCAGCTTGTATTGGTTGCGGAGCTTGTGTAGCAACGTGCAAAAATGCAAGCGCAGCCTTATTTACCTCCGCAAAGATTAGTCACATGGTTTTGCTTCCACAAGGAAAAGAAGAACGGAGTGAAAGAGTGATTAATATGGTAAAACAAATGGATGCTGAGCATTTTGGTCACTGTTCCAACACTGAAGCGTGCGAAATAGAATGTCCACAAGGAATTTCTGTTTTAAATATTGCAAGAATGAATTTTGAATATGGTAGAGCTTTGTTTTTAAGAAAAAATAGTTTCTAACCGATTATAAATTCAGCATCCGAACCTAATCGTCTCAGCTCGATCAATTTTGATGAGTATTTTGCAGAAATCCTCAGTACACATTATCGTTAATGAGGATTTTGTGTATTTAATGCACGGCGTCTACAGTGGAAAAAACGGACAAATTGACCACCCAGATTCGGAGTAAATTGACCACCAGTTTCGGAGCAAACTGACCACCAAGATTCGGAGCAAATTGACCACCTTGATTTTGGTTGATTTTTTCAGTTAAAAACGATTGATTTTTTCATGTTGTTAGCGTCATAAATTCGTATAAAAAATACGGATTATGGCCAATAAAACAACAGACATGAGTAAAATTAGAAAAGTCCTTAAATTTTATAGCAATGGGAAGAGTAAGTTGTTTATAAGCAATTACTTATCGCTTTCCAGAAACACCGTAAAGAAGTATATTTCGTTATTTGAAGTCCTTGGATTAAGTTTTGAGATCATTAACGAAAAGACAGACGCAGAACTTGAACTTTTGTTTTCTCATACTACTGAGGAATCGGTGAGTCCCAAATTACAGACTTTGTACGATTATTTTCCGGTGATGGAACGGGAATTAAAAAAGGTAGGAGTCACTATTTATCGCACTTGGGAACAATATATCGCTTTGTATCCCGATGGTTTTCAGATCACCCAATTCCGGCATCATTACAAGATATGGGCAAAACGGGTGAATCCTGTGATGCACATGAACCACAAAGCCGGTGATAAAATGTATGTGGATTATGCCGGTAAAACCCTCTCTATTACCGATAAAAAGAGTGGAGAAATCAAAAACGTTCAGTTTTTTGTGGCCATCTTGGGAGCAAGCCAGTATACGTATGCAGAAGCCTCAATGAGTCAGCAAAAGGAAGATTTTGTACGTTCGGTAGAAAATGCGATGCACTATTTTCAGGGCGTTCCTGCGGCAATTGTTCCGGATAATT
>JAYRQH010000313.1:0-1914 GCA_041910715.1 Bergeyella sp. | reverse complement strand
TGATAAAGTAAGACGTATCATGCGTCTTGCCTACAACACAACAATGAACCGAAATAAGCCTTTCGGGAACATTGCATCACAGGAACATAAAGCGGTAGCAAAACAAGTTGGCGAAGAAGGAATTGTTCTTTTGAAGAACGATAAAAATGTACTTCCCATCGACCTTTCAAAAACAAAAAAAATAGCGGTTATCGGTGAAAACGCCATTAAAATGATGACTGTAGGAGGAGGTTCTTCTTCTCTAAAAGTAAAATACGAAACGTTGCCACTTGAAGGAATTAAAGAACGTTTTGGAAAGCAAACCGAAGTTGTTTATGCACGAGGCTATGTTGGTGATGTTGGCGGCGAATACAATGGTGTAAAATCCGGTCAAGACCTGAAAGATACACGTTCGGAAGCTGAGTTGATTCGCGAAGCAGTGGATGTGGCAAAAAAAGCAGACTTTGTTGTTTTTGTTGGCGGTTTAAATAAGGCCGACTTCCAAGACAGCGAGGGTAACGATAGAAAAAGTATGGATCTTCCATATGCACAGGACAAACTCATTGCGGAGCTGGCTAAGGCAAATAAAAACTTAGCAGTGGTATTGATTACAGGTAATGCTGTGACAATGCCGTGGATAAAAGACGTTCCTGCACTTGTTCAAGGTTGGTATCTTGGTTCCGAAGCGGGGCATTCACTAGCTTCCATATTAGCAGGTGATGCAAACCCATCAGGTAAATTACCATTTACATTTCCAGTAAAACTTGCCGATAACGCTGCACATACCATGGGCGAATATCCTGGAAATAAGGAAGAATTAGCTGCTGGAAAAGGAAAAGACCAGAACAACATTATCAACATCAAGTATAATGAGGGAATTTTGGTTGGTTACAGATGGCATGACACCAAAAATATCAAGCCGCAGTTTGCATTTGGACACGGATTAAGCTACACAACTTTTGAGTTTGGAAAAGCAACTGCAGATAAAACCACCATGAATCAGAATGATAAAATTACGTTCCGAGTAACGGTGAAAAACACAGGTAAAAAAGCAGGAGCAGAAGTTGCACAGTTATACATCAGCGACCTAAAATCCTCTGTATTACGACCTACAAAAGAATTGAAAGGTTTTGAAAAAGTATATTTAAACCCAGGCGAATCAAAAGAGGTAAGTTTTACCATTGATAAAGCTGCTTTAAGCTATTTTGATGACAAAAAGCACGAATGGGTTGCAGAGCCAGGCGATTTTGAAGCATTAATTGGAAATGCATCGGACGCGATTAAAACTAAAGTAAAATTCACGTTACACTAATCATACTAGTAACGAAAGTGAAAGGCTGCCCAAAATTTGAGCAGCCTTTCTATTTTTAGTTTAATAGGTTTTTAGTCTCGTACCAACGGCATGGTGGAGCAACGTAGCAAACCACCCATTTTGGATATTTCTCCATATGGAATTTCCTCAACCGTGAATCCCCATTCTTCGCGAAGAAAAGCATTCATCCGCTTAAAACGGACATCCGAAACAACAACATTTGGCGAGATTGAAAACACATTAGGAACCATCGCAAACATTTCTTCATCGTTCACTTCAAATACATTTTCTTCGCCAAAAATATCGACGATTAGGTCACTGTCGCTTTCGTCTACAAAACCATTCTTATACAAAATGCATTTATCTGTTCCTATCGGGTTAAATGTACAATCCAAATGTAAAATTCCTTCATAGGGTTTGGTATCATTCTTTTTCAAATCAAAGTCGATAATGCGTTTTTTTGGAAAATATTCTTTCAAAATATCAATCGCATACTCGTTTGTTCGCGCGGTTTTAAAATTTCGATAGTCCTCAGAATAGCAGGTTCCGATAAATAAAAAATCATTCCACACAATAACATCACCACCTTCTACATGGGCTTTTTCGGGAAGATTAATAATTTT
>JAYRQH010000312.1:0-1857 GCA_041910715.1 Bergeyella sp. | reverse complement strand
GAAAATCTTTTTTTAGATCAATTTCACACTTTTGGTCGGGTAAATAGGACACAAAATAATGTCCATCAGATGTTATTAAAAAACAGAGGAATTGACGTTTCCCAAGACCATTGGATTTTTCAGCGATTTATCACGGTTGGGTACTGTAGTTTGATTAATTATTCTTTGGTGGAGACTTTCCCAGACTCATTTAACGAGACCTGTGCGTGGTTTGATATCAATCATCTTCCATCCATGGCCTTTGATCACGACCGTATAATTCAGGTTGGTTTAAATCATCTTCGTAAGAATCTCGACACCAAAATGGTGGCCTACAACCTTCTTCCGGAAAAGTTTACAATGAATGATTTGCAGAAATTATATGAAATTGTGCTGGGTGAAGAATTTAGACGCAATAATTTTCAACGTAAAATGCTAAGTTCTAACCTTCTCGAAAGGATGGAGAAATTGTATGATGGTTCGGCCAACAAAGCGCCTTATTTGTACAAATTTGTGGAAAGTGAAATTTTTAATATTGATGATTAATAGGAAAAGTTTTACCTTAGGGGAAAATACAATTCTATGTCATATTATCCTCTTCAAAGCATTCCCGACTATTTTTTAGTTGATCAATTACTAACCGAAGAACATAAACTTGTGCGCCAGTCTATTCGTGATTGGGTAGAATCTTTTGTGATGCCCCAAATTGATCAGGCGGCTCAAGATCATCATGATTTGCCTAATTTAATGCGGGAACTTGGAGCCATTGGTGCCTTGGGTCCGTACATTCCTGAAGAATATGGGGGTTCGGGTCTAGATCAAATATCGTATGGTCTTATTATGCAAGAATTGGAGCGAGGCGATTCCGCAGTGCGTTCGGCAGCCTCAGTACAAAGCTCTTTAGTAATGTTCCCCATCTTTCAATTTGGTTCTGAAGAGCAAAAGCGTTCCTATTTGCCTCGCTTAGCTAAAGGGGAATTAGTAGGTTCTTTTGGATTAACCGAACCCAATCACGGTTCGGATCCCGCTTCCATGGAAACACGCATTCAGGACAAAGGCGATCATCTACTTCTCAATGGAGCCAAAATGTGGATAACAAACGCTCCTATTTGTGACATTGGCGTTGTTTGGGCAAAAAATGATGATGGAAAAGTGCAAGGTGTAATCGTGGAGCGCGGTATGGAAGGATTTACCACTCCCGAAACGCATAACAAATGGAGTCTTCGAGCCTCTAAAACAGGCGAATTGGTTTTTGATAACGTTAAAATCCCTAAAGAAAATGTATTACCTAATGTGATGGGCTTAAAAGGGCCACTCTCCTGCTTAAACTCTGCGCGATACGGTATTTCTTGGGGCGTTATTGGCGCTGCTATTGATTGCTACTGTACGGCTTTACAATACGCTAAAGAACGAAAACAATTCGGAAAACCAATAGCATCGTTTCAACTACAGCAAAAAAAATTAGCCGAGTTCGTAACGGAGATTACGAAAGCACAACTCCTATGCTGGCAACTCGGAAACTTAAAAAATGAAAATAAAGCGACGCCTTCGCAAATCTCAATGGCAAAAAGAAATAACGTGAAAATGGCAATTGACATTGCTCGAGAAAGCAGGCAAATTCTAGGCGGAATGGGTATCATGGGCGAATTCCCAATGATGCGTCATTCTGCAAATCTAGAGTCCGTAATTACGTATGAAGGAACACACGATATTCATTTACTGATTACTGGTCTTGATGTGACGGGCATTAATGCGTTTTAACCTTGATATTGGAAGGTAATCTTTTCACTTTCAATAAACGGAATTTCTGGATTTAGAATTTCTCGAATCAAATTTTTAATGGAAATCATGGCTGTATCATGGTTTCCATTAGTATAT
>JAYRQH010000311.1:0-10194 GCA_041910715.1 Bergeyella sp. | reverse complement strand
AGATATCCTGATCGAACACTTTATAAATACTGTTAATTTCGTCCGTGATTTCATTAACTCGAATCAAAATCAAGCGAAGAATCATAAAATCTTCCAAATTTTCAGTAGTGAGTTGATCATTCCGAAAATTGAAATAGTATTCATACAAATCCTGATGTTCTTTTTTAATTTCGTTTATTGGTTTTGCTTTTGCGCCGCTTTGCATGGCAATACCAATATTGGTGATCTCTTCCGATAAAAGAAGAAGGTAATCATGTATTTTTGGTAAAATTTGGAACTCTCCGAATCGGCGATTGATCTTTTCGTAATCACTATCCGACGTCATGAGTTTTTCGTGGAGTTCTAATGAATTAAGAAACATCATCATCAATAACCGGCTTGTGGTGGTTGATTCATTAACGATAGTTCTCGTTTTAAACACAATTTCACGTGTAGCCTCCTGCTGATTTTTAATGTCAATTTGTTTGGCAATAATTAGTGGAAAAAGTTTATCAAAATCAGGTTTCGATTGATAATATCGGGCTCTTAATCGCAGAAATTCTGCTAATTCCAAATAGTTTTCCCCCACCATTTGAAATGCTAATTTATAGGGTTGGATTCGAGAAACTAATAGAAAAACGAGAAAAAACCAGATGCATCCCGCTAAAAAAATCGCAATATTTTTTAAGATAGGACCATTCGCCATACTGTGATCGAGGAAAATGGCCATCACAACCAGCGACAAAGACCCCACTGCAGCCAGCCGCTGTCCATACACTCCAATCATGGTAAAAGCCATCCCGAAGACCGCAATTAAAAGGAAAACGAGTGGTTCATAATGCTTAATAAGCATCGAAATAAAAGCTACCGTAACAAATGCTATGATGGCTAAAATGAGTGCGTTACGCCGACGGATAAAGGGGCCAGGTTGGTCGGTTAATCCCACAAAACTGGTAGCTAGAGGAAAAAGAAAATAGTCCTTTAACAAACCAAAATGGGCTAGTATTAGAGCGGGAATTACACAAGCGAGCGTGATGCGCACACCTGAATAGATGTATTGGCTCGTGACAAATCGTTGCAATTCCGCTTTGTAATTCATACAACAAATGTAGTGTTAAATTACAGATTTTACGGATTTGAATGGTACAAAAGCTTGGTATCTACGCTTTAATTTTGCTTAATCTTTACTAAAAAATGCAGTAGTGCCACCAATCCAGATAGCGTCTTTTTTATTAAAATCTACATTTACCATTTCGGCTTTGGTCATCCGCACCAGATATTCCATAAGAGTGGGTTGTTCCTCATTATCAGGCCAAACATACAGTAGGCGAATTTCAGCTTTGGAAAAGTCACCGTTTGGATCTTCAAAAATGGGTGCATACTGCACTTTCCGTTGCATAATGAAATTTTGTTGATCTTGGATGGAATCGAGTTCCTCCCACGTCGGATGAAGGTTTACACCGCTTCCAGCAAACGAAAAAAGTGGTTTCAGAACAAAATCTTCGACCTTCTCCTCAGCGGGAAATTCGTTTAGAAAATAACTTCTAGGAACATACTCATGCTGAAGTTTAGGCAGTAGGTATTTTGATATTTTAAAAAACCAATTGGGATGCGTTACCCAAGTAACCTCGAGATCTTCACGGAAATCGAGCTCAGTTTTCAAATTGGGAATATTTTCTAGCTCGTCAAAAATAACGCGATTGTATATTCTTTTTATTTTTGTTTTGGTTCCGTTGTTATCGTAAAATAGTTTTTTTCCCTCTTTTAGTACTTTGGTTAAACACACCGTTTTAATGCCCAAATATTTTTCCGTTAAATAGAAATCGATATTTGTTTTCTGTTTTTCGGGATATATTTCTAAAAGCACAACATTTTCAGGATTTTCATCAGCAATGATGACTTCTTTTAGTTTTTTGTAGTAGGCTTCGTCGCTACCATCTTCCCGCAATTCCTCTAAAAATGGATAAACTTCGCAAAAGGAATTTTTAAGTTCTCTTTGGTACGCATACAAGGTAGGGAAAGCTTGCAGTTCAATTAATTGGGGGGCAATATCCCCATCTTCATTTTCGCAAATTCCGAAGTCGATGGTAAAGAAATGCGGTCTATTCGTATCATTAGGTACCAAACAATGGCTCGGAACCGCTTCTAGCAATTCGTCATTGGACATAGCGCCAATCTGATCCAATATTGTTTCTGAAGCATCCTGCAATTTTTGCTGAAAATCTTCGCTTAAAAAGATAGGACTTTCAGAAATGCGAAACAGGGCAGGATGCCCGGTTTTGGATGTTATATTTTGAACCAGTTCCTGATGCTTTTCGTTGGAATATTCTGAATTGAATTGGTGTCGTAGTTCTTTAATCATAGTTTTAATGTTTGGTACAAAAAAAGGGTTTTTAAACCCCATTTTTTCATTAACAAGTACTCACTTGATTTTCTAAAATCAGTTTTGCTGCTTTTTGGAGAAATCGCGGCAGTATCTGTGCTTGTGTGAGTACAATTTTATCGGGATCGTCCATACGATCAACTGTTTCCAAGTATTTTTCTTCACCAAAATTCTTAATCATGGCCTCTTTATTGGCTTCCACTTTCAGATTTTCCATCATCCCTTCGGGATCGGCTTCGGGGTGAAATTGAGTCCCGAAAATTTCGTCTGAAAAACGAATGGCCATAATCGCCCTTTCAAGATTAATGTGTGGTCTTACCTTTTCTCTCGCGACTACTTTCATTCCCATTTCTTCAAAAACAGATACTTTAGGCTCAATTAGCTGAAATGATCGGGAATCTACTGCGTAGAAAGGTTCTGGTAGGTTTTCGAGCAAGAAATCATGTTCACCATCTTTGGTTTTATGAATGGGCATCACTCCAAATGAATAGGATTTTCTTTTGCACACGTTACCTAATTTCCAGTGAATACTGGCTAATTGAAACGAGTGACAAATTAAAAACACATATTTTTTTTGGCTAAACGTACGATTGTGCTCCCAAATTTGGTCGAGGAAATTGGAGAATTTATCTTCCCACTCGTAGCCTTCGCGATGAGGATTTCCGGGTCCACCCGATGAGATATAAATATCAAAATCTTGGTAATTTGGCATTTCATTTTTATAGCGTACATCAAAATAAGAAACTTCGACTTGCGACTCAAATTGAAGTCGGAATGCCTCTGAAATTTCCTTGATATTACGCATACCTTGGTTGGGATGGTTATTATTCATGTCCAGCAAGGCAAGTTTTATAGTGCTCATTGAGAATGATTTAATCTGCAAAATTACAAAATTTCATCGGTATGCATTTTTCAGTGATTGATACCGTATTCTGTTTCCGAAATCATATAATCAACTACATCTTGCAAGTTGCCTGTTTGTTGATAAACCTCCAGTTGCCGATCTGCACCAGTGCCTCGTCTCAAGATTTCCCAAGCGTATTCTACTTCGTTCCGACAGTTCAGTTCATCCACAACATCGTCAATAAATTCGAGTAGTTCCTGTAATAGATGTGCGTAGGGAAGACTCGCTTCTTTCCCGAAATCGATGAGTTGCGAATGGATTCCGTCTTTTGAGGCGCGCCATTTGTTTTCAGTTATCAATAAACGTCGATAGCTACGAAAGCTTAAGTTTTGCTGATGAAGTTTATAAATTTTTGCCGTTAATGACTGCATAATTGCAGCTAAACAAACCGTTTCGTCCACACGCAGCGGCATGTCGCATATCCGGAATTCGATCGTGGGGTAGAATGGATGCACTCGCAGGTCCCACCAGATTTTTTTTGCATTATCAATCGTACCTGTTTTTATCATGAGATCGACATAGGCATCAAATTCGGCCACACTTGAGAAATAGCTTGGGATACCGGTTCTTGGGAATTTTGCAAAAACTTCTTGACGGTAGGATTTGAAACCTGTTTGCCGCCCAATCCAAAAAGGGGAGTTGGTAGATAAAGCATAAACGTGTGGCAAGAAATAACGCATCACATTTTGAATGCGCACACCTTCTTCTCGATTAGGAATACCGATATGGACGTGTAATCCAAAAATGAGATTTTCCCGGGCTACATCGCCCAAATCGCCAACAATTTTGTCGTATCGGACGTCTTTTGTAATGGTGTTGTCTTGCCAGCGCGAAAATGGGTGAGTTCCACCTCCTGAAACCCGTAAATTCTGCTCGTGAGCGATCGTAATTAACCGTTTTCTCAACGAGTAAAGTTCTTCACGAGCCTCGGTGATATTATTGCAAATGCCGGTTTCCATTTCAACAACGGATTCGTGCATTTCGTGTTTCAAATGTTCACTCAATGTTGCTTTACCGCCTTCGATAATTTTGGATACATGGGAAATCAGATCTCGTGATTCGGCATCAATGATTTGATATTCTTCTTCAACCCCAATGGTAAATGTGTGCGACATATCTTTTTGTGTTTTTTAGTGCTTGTTCTATAAAATTACTTCTTTTTTATAGAATCAGTTACGAATGTTCCCCATGAGATGTTAGGAACTCCAGGTTGGTATTCTTTTGCTTTTTCAATTGCTAATTTTGCTGCGTGTTCAATAATCCACTGAAAGTTTTCTTCACCCACGGAATTTCGGTCGGCGTCTGGTGCTGGATTGCAGAAATCAATTGCGTAAGGGATTCCATCACGCACCGCAAATTCTACTGTATTGAAATCGTATCCGAGCGCTTCATTCATTTTTATGGTGAGTTCCTCTATTTTTTTCAGCAATTTTTTTTGTTCATCACCTTGCGTTTTGTGCTCGGTTGCATAACGTAAATGTGCGGGATTTCTAGGCTCATAGGGCATGATATGCACATATTTTTTTCCTAAGCAATATACTCGATAGTAGTCTTCGAAAACGATTTCTTCCTGAACCATCATCACCAATTGTTCGGTTTCGGAAAGTTTATTCCATAGATCTTCTGGACTCTCAACACGATAAACATTGCGCCATCCTCCACCGTCATGGGGTTTCATGTACGCTGGAAAACCTATATAGTTGAAAATATAATCCCAATCATGCGGAAATTTTAAATTTCGAAATGAGGTTTCTGAAGTATTTGTCGGTCGTTCGTGGGAAGGCAGAAGAACGGTTTTTGGAAGAGGTATACCCAATTTCAACATCAAAGCATTATTGAAAAATTTTTCATCGGCACTCCACCAAAAGGGATTGTTGATAACGTACGTGCCATTTACTGCTGCATTTTTCAAATAGGCTCTATAAAAAGGGACATCTTGTGAAATTCGATCAAGGATTACGGCATACCCATAATCGGCTCCCTGTTCCAGTTTGTCAATCATCACGGGCTCGGCGGTAACCTCTCCTTTTCCCAGTTCGTTTATTTTATCGATAAGTGCCCAAGGGAATGTATCTTCCATTCCGAAAAGTATTCCTACTTTTTTACTCATAATATCTTGAATTTAGTGTTTAAAATTAAATTAGGTAGTACCAAAGAAACGGCCAATAAACATAGGGAAAACCATTCTCCATAAAGGCCAATCGTGATTAATCCATTTTCTTTCGTCGTACCAATTGTTGATGCCTTTGGCATCTAATAATGCAGCCATTTCCTTTGTTGGTTCCAA
The DNA here is from genome assembly GCA_041910715.1 of Bergeyella sp. Taxonomy (GTDB): domain Bacteria; phylum Bacteroidota; class Bacteroidia; order Flavobacteriales; family Weeksellaceae; genus JAFAFC01. The sequence goes on along the minus strand of JAYRQH010000311.1, from coordinate 4,641 downwards.
GCAGATGTCTTGGTCGGATGTACTTAAAACAATGTGCATATGTTTGTACTTCCATGCGTCGTCATTGGGTATGAAATCTTTAGCGCAATTAAAATAAACCAAATCGCTTGTGTAACCATCCATAAAATTACGAATGGAAAACGTTCCCGAAAGACAAAACATGTGGGACACAAGGTCGGGGAAACGAAATGCAAGATTCGCCGCATGGTATCCACCAAAACTGGCTCCAGCCAATGCTACGCGATGTGTTTGATGTATTTTTTGAATGTACGGAATATACTCTTGATGCATAAATTGCACCCAAAGTTCATAGTTCCTAATGCGATCTGCTGGCGAAATAGTCTTATTATAAAAACTGATTTTATCAATAGTTTGCACGTTGTAAATTTTGATTATTCCCTGATCAACAAACCAATTAATGCTGTCGTTCAGTTTAAAATCATGATTTTGGGTGTACGACCCTTGTGAGGTTGGAAACATAATCAAAGGATAGCCGTAGTGGCCTGTAACCTCCACTTGGATATGCATTCCTAAGATGTTTGAATAGTAGTCCGTATGCTCAATTTTTGCCATAGTAAGTTTCCTTTTTTAAACTTAGGAGGTTGGTTTAGTTTGGGGTGGAATTACATTGAGTAACCGTTCGGTAACCAGTTCGCAAGCCTCGTCTAAACGCTGTTCAATCACACGTTCATCATCCGATTTAAAAACAATTCCGATGTGATGATCGAGCTCAATGAATTTATAAACTTCACCCGAATCAAACATCGCGGTATCGGGATTTTTTTCGTTAACCAACGAAAGCAGCAAACCTGCTGAGAAACCCGTTGGTTTGGCCAATGTATAGGTAGTATTTTCAAGTAGCGAATTTTCCAGTCGTGCCCATTCCCGCCAAATGTTTATTCCTGTTGCGGCTTCAATTAAATCAGGTATGTTGGCGCCCCCTACACGAGAAGAGGTTTCTAAAAAATAGTATGTACCCTGTTCGGTACGTATAAATTCAGTATGTGTCGCTCCATTTTGTAAGCCAAATTGTTGGAGTACTTCTTCATTAATTTTGCTTAATTCTGCAAATTCCTCAGAGTATCGGTTTAGTGTTTTGGTGCGGAAGACTCCGCCTTCATGCGAAACACTCATTGGAGACGCTAAATATTTTGAACAACAGGTGAAAACAAGCTTCTTATGAAATGTTAAACTATCCACGTGGTAGACGTCACCTGGTTTGAAACTCTCCAAAAGAAATTGATGCCTTTGCTCTCCAAGATTATCTATAGCTTGCCAGAGTTCCTCTGTGGTAGAAATTTTCTTTATTCCGCTTGCTGAAGCCTCGGATCGAGGTTTCAAAACCCACGGAGCTGCTATTTTATCTGTGAATAAGCGAATTTCGTCATTGTTAAAAAGAGAAGCGAATTCCGGAACTGGAATCCCGGCATCCAAGGCTTGTTTACGCATGGCGAGTTTGTCGCGGAAATAGCGGTGTGTCGTTTGCCCCATTCCTGGGATCCGAAAGGTTTCTCGTATCAGCGCAGCTTTTTCTACATCATAATCATCAAGCGCAATCACTGCATCCACTTTTCTGGTAGTGAGTAGGTGAGAAAATCCTTGAATCAGATGATCGAGATTCCAAACGGATGGCGCACTTTCGTCCATGTAAAAAATCTCATCAATCGCATGCCACGGCCAGTTTTTTTCACGAAGCTTTGATGAGGTGATTAGGATTACTGTGTTTCCTAATTTCGTCATCTCATCCATAAAGTCATATCCTTTATAGTAGCAGGAAATGCAAACTATTGTTTTTTTCTCCATAATAATACATTGATGTATGTGTATTTTTTGTTTTCGTATATCTGTAATTGCTAGAAACAGGAGAAAACGTAAACCGTACTGTAATAATACAGAGAAATTTTGATATTTAGTTAAATTTTATGCTAAATTTTCAATAAAATCAATTAATAATTGAACGCCATATCCCGTTGCGGCTTTTTCCTTTGCATAATTGGTATTTCCGAATGCGACTCCAGCGATATCCAAATGCGCCCACTTCACGTTATTTTCGAGAAAATTTTCCAAGAATTTTGCAGCAACGATACAATCGCCCACAGGTTTCATCGAGATGTTTTTCAAATCGGCTACATCCGATTGAATATCGTCATTCCAGATGTCCCACATCGGCATATTCCAAAGACGCTGATTGGTTCTATCCCCTGATTCAACCAACGCATTTTGAAGGTCTTCATCATTAGAGAAAAGAGCACCGCAAGTATCTCCAAACATACGTACTGCGCTTCCGGTAAGTGTTGCGAGGTCAATTAGGTAATCGGTTTTATAGTTTTTTGTGTGGTAAGCGAGTGCGTCAGCAAGTGTCATTCGGCCTTCGGCGTCCGTGTTTAAAACCTCAATGGTTTTTCCGTTGTAGGCGGTCACAACGTCGCTTGGCAAGTACGCCCGATCCGACACAGCGTTGTCTGTAACGGGTAAAATAGCAATGATTTCGACAGGAAGTTGAAGTTTTGCCGCTGCAATTAGGGTTCCGATTACGGCGGTAGCTCCCCCCATATCCGATTTCATATAATGTAAATTTGCAGAACCTTTTATGGAGATTCCACCGGTATCAAAAAGTACCGATTTCCCGATAAGCCCTATGGTTTTTTTGTTTTTTTTACTGCCTTTATACGTTAAGATACTGAAAGCGCAATCGTTGGAGCTTCCCTGGTTCACCGCTACAAATGCTCCCAAACCTAGTTTTTCGCATTCTTTTCGGTTGAAAATTTGCAAATCAAAATCGTATTCTTTGGAAATGCTTTTAAGATACGCGACGACATCTGGACTTTTTTTGAAATTTGCCGGTTTGTTAAGCCAATCCATCGCTGCAAATTGCCCGGAACATAATGCATCAATTTTTTTTGCTAAATTATCGTTCGATTTTTTAGTCGAACTCGGTATTTCCAACTGAAATTCTGGATTCCATAAAGGATGCTGGTGCGAAAAAGGATATTGGTATGTACCTAAGTAGAGTCCTAGAATGAATGAATCACCATCAATCGCTTCGGAATGCATGGCGATACTAGTAGATACTGCTTGAATTCCTTTTTTATATGTGGATGAAAATGTATTTCCCGCTTGCTGAATTTCGGCGGGTTTTAAGTGGTTCCCTAAACCTATTAAAAATTCGACATGGTTTTCATGTGTGAGAACGAATGTTTCTTTCCTTTTTGCATTGAAAAACTGGTCGACATCTTTTGGGTATTTCGATTTATTTTGCTTCCAATCTTCCTCTGAGAATAATGTGAAGGTTTGTTTTACATCTTTAGCTTTTTCAGTAAATGGATTGTTTTTCATAGTAATTTAGGATTGGGTAGGTGTTACTTCCAATGGGTTTTCGGTGTTATCATAGTAAAGCCATTCGATGGCTCTAGGAAATTCTTGCGACCAGAAAAACTCGTTATGCGTGCCGTCTGGAATAATGCTTTTTCGTATCTGAAAATCAAATAGCTTCATATTTTCCCATTCTTTAAGTTTCTCCTCAAAAGTAAATATTCGTTTAACCATTTGGGAGCCTTCCAGTTCGCCGCCATACAGATAAACCTTGATTTTATATGGGTTTTTAAAAGTGAAGAGGGGAAAATTGTTATTGGGCTCTATCCATAGTGATGGAGAAAAAATAAGCAGTTTTGAGTATACTTCGGGATACAGAAATCCACTGTAAATACTGATTAGACCACCGAGTGAACTGCCGCCGATGCCCGTGTGCTCGCGATCTTTTTTGGTACGGTATTTTTGGTCAATAAATGGTTTTAGGGTGTCGGTGATGAAACGGATATACTTCTTGCCTTCGGAACCCTTAGAAATATTATCGTTATCGAATATATACTCGTTAATTCGAGATTCTTTGCCGTGATCTACAGCAATTACAATGAGATCGCCGCGGCCATATTCGGTGAGAAGGGATAGTTTTTTGTCTATTTCCCAATTTCCGTACAAGCTTCCTTCGTTAAATAAATTTTGTGCATCATGCAGATATAAAACAGGATAGGTCTTTTCGGTACTATAATAATCATGAGGTAAAAGCGCCCAAACCTTTCGATACCGATCCAGTTGCGGTATGTAGAATTCCTCAGCAACTACTTCAGCTATTGGGAAGAATTCTTTTTTGAACGGTCCCCAATTCAATCTCCATTTTTCGACAATGTCGTTAGCTACGTGTTCTTTTTTTAATACTTTTCGGTTGGGTGTGATTGATCCATACATGTCCAGCTCGACATTTTCCCAACCACCCTTTGTGAATTTGTATTCTATCTTTTCGGGAAGAAGAGCATCGTCAACTTCAACAAAAAAAACATTCTCCTCTTTTTTAGTGAGCATAAATGCGGCATCTTTCGGATTCCATCCATTAAAATTTCCGGTGATGTATATTTTTCTGTGGTCGTTGTCTTCAGTTTCGAGGTTAAATATCATGGTGGCGCAGCTGCATTTTTCAAAACTTTAAAAATAATAAAAATATGCGGTTTAGAGAATTGACTATGATCGAATTTAACATACGTCACTTTGTACTCTTTTTATTTAATTTTAAACATACGGTTCAACATAAATTTTATCAAGTTAGTGGCGTTTTCATCGAATGAATATACGCCGTCATTTATATTT
>JAYRQH010000310.1:0-2530 GCA_041910715.1 Bergeyella sp. | reverse complement strand
CCTTTTCCTGAGCTCGCACCTCGATGTTTTTTACGGATTGAATTTGCGATACAAAATCCTTTGTAATAATTGTGTCTTTCTGTAGAGCCATGGTACTTGGATAGACCGCTTCCTCTTCTTTTTCTTCTTTTTTGTGGGAACAACTGCTGACAATAAGGCATGTCAAAATGCATATGAATGAAATATAGTTTTTCATAATTTTTTATTTAAATTTTCCTGTAAAACAGGTCAGATATCCATAACTGAACATCTGAAAAAAGTATAAAAGTGATTTGCAGATGGCTAGAGTTAACCATTGATACTGCACACAACTAAAGATTGTGCTTTTTTTAGACGAAAAGTAGATTCTATATCCTTAGGGAACGGAGAAGAATGAATCGCTTTAGGTGCGCAATTCCTTTGGGTGTATTGTTGAAACTAAATGATTGCTTGTCCTCAAAAAATGAAAGAAAGAGAACAAAGGCAATATAACATGAGATAATTGTAATAATAGCTGCACTTTCAGCTGAAGAAAAGTCGAAATCATCTGCTTCCACAAAAAAAATGGATGCATTATTTTGCTGGCCATCACTGGAGGTGATTCTTTTCTTATAATCGTGATTTGTGTGAACATTGGAGATGAAAGACCAATCCGAGCGTTCCTGTGCAGGCGAGTACGCTTTTGTGGCTACCGTAAAAATTAACAGTACCGCTGTGAGCATATATGTCAGGAAGTCTTTCATTTTAATGGTGCAAATTTAAATGGAGATTTAAAAATCAAGTATACATTAACAAACTTTAACATCACTTGATAGAAAAAATCTCCTTTATCAAGGGCACTTTTCCTAGTTAATTGTTTTTTGGCTACTTTAGAGGTCTGAAATTGCGCGATGCTATGCCTTTGATTCATGATTTTTCGGATATAAAAGCTAAAATTCATTTATGGAAATACGATGAGACTGATTTTTTTGATGCAGAACGCTTAATTGAACCAGAAAATAAAGCACGGATTCAGGAATACCATCCTAAGAAATTACTCGAAACCTTGATGGTACGTCAGATACTAAAAAATGAGTTGCCGCAGCATAAAATTTTATATAAAGACCGACAACCTTTTCTTTCGCCGCGTGATTACGAAATTTCGATAACCAATTCGTACCCGTTTGCCGCAATCGCATTTTCAAAATCACCCGTTGGAATTGATTTGGAACGTTTCAATCCAAAAATAATAAGACTTAAAGACAAATTTGTTTATCCCGAAGAAAGGGAGTTTATTCCGCACAATTTGGAAATCGAATACCTCACCATTATCTGGTCACTGAAGGAAAGTTTATATAAAATTCATCATTCCAAACATTGGTCGTTAAAGAAACATTATGAGGTTTTGCCATTTACAATGGAGCATTTACATAGTGTACAGTGCCGAGTTTATGATGAAAATGGATCGGATGATTTCTATGCTCGAGTTGAATTCTTCGAGGATTATGTTTTTACGGTTGTGGATTAGTCTTATAGTAATTTTGCACCAATCGTCGCTGCTCTTTTGCAGTATTAAATAAAAGTGAGAGAATTTCCTTAATGTTTTTAATTTCAGCAACGTACGAGATTTTATGCATATCGCGACGGTCGAAAAATTCTTGTTCTTCTTCCTGCAGTTCTTTTTTACGATTTTCTAAAAGTTCGCTTACAAAATCCTCAGGTATAAGCTTGCTTTCTTCATGCAGTGTAGGGTCAACTTTTTGTTGATTTAAAATATGTTCTGTGGTTTTCAGTTCAGCTAAAATCTTGGTATGCCAGCCCTCAATGTCAATATTTGGGTAGTCTTTTTCGTATTTAGCATATTGCGATAGGGAAGCAATGTATGCAGTAATTAGATGAGATGTGGTGACGAATTGGTGCACAGTTTCAATGCGGATTTGTTGTGTTTTAGGATCGGAAATCATCCGTTGAAAGTTGTCGCTTAAATTGGCTAAGGCTATCATGGCACCTTTTCGAGCCAGACGATAATTCTGATTCTGAAATTCGGTCGTTCCCAAATATTTCATTACCGATTCGAAATAGGCAGTATTGGAGTTTGCCGATTCCTTCATCAAATCGATGTTCTGCGAATGCTGCCATACGGGAAGTACAAGATAAGATACGATAAATGCGATGAGTCCTGCAATAAAAGTATCCACCAAACGATCGCGGAAAATAACATTCACATTTCCTGGATGCATAAAGTTAAAGGTAAGGAAGATGTAAATGGTCATGAAGAATACCGCAATTAGGTATTTTCCTCGTAGAAAGGTAAAACACAAGACCATACTCGAAAGCAAGACGGCAAGCAGAATCCGACTGTCATCCACAAACATCAACAAAATATAAGCGAAAACGCCACCGGCAACCGTACCCGCTAGACGCCAATAATTTCTCGTTTTAGTGGTGGAATAAGATGGTTTGAGAATCGCCGTAATTGTAATCAATATCCAATAAGTATGACCAAGTCCCAAAAATGTAGCATATGAAAACCCGTAACCAATTAGTAAAGCGAGTGTAATGCGGATGGCAT
>JAYRQH010000309.1:0-2075 GCA_041910715.1 Bergeyella sp. | reverse complement strand
CTTCGGTGATTTTCAAATCGAAAATTAATCTTGTCTCATTATTTATGATTCGTAAACTTAATTCCCAAACTTCTCCATTTTCTAATTTTATTAATTGTTGAGAATCTTTATTATGATAATATCCATCGGTGTAATCTATGTAATAAAATTTTATTATAGTTAAGTTTGTTTCTTTTCCATTGACCAAATTATAAAAATGAATTTCATTACCTAAAATTTTTAAGTATTCACCAAAATTCAAAAAAGTACTTTTGTCATATACTTTTTCTAATTTCCATTTACCATCAATATTCTTTTGAAAATTATTTTGAGAATAAATATTAATTGTACTAAATAATATTATTAATACGGAGATTTTTTTCATAAGTTTTGGTTTAATAGTGTACAACTTGTTAATATACTCTTTACGCCTGTAAGGATTAGTATTTATTGATATTCTTTACTTTTTAAACTATTATAGTACAACATAAGTACAACAAATTAGAATACTTTTACTTGACTATAGATCCCTATATTATTGAGCTGCGCTTCGCGGTTCATTGCTTGATACTCCGCTAACTTGCCACAATAATATTGTTGGGTTGCTTTAGCATACCCATTTTGTAAAAGTAATTCATTTAAACATAATCCACTAGGCAAAATTATATACCCTAATTGTCTGTTCCAATAGTCGTAATAGTTCTCCTGTTCTGTAATGACAGTTACAACCGTTTTAGGCGGTGCAACCGACAAAACGAAGTATAAAGATTGCAATCCAAATTGAAGCAATAATTGGGCAGGTAAACTGCTTTTCTCTTCGTCCTCTATCATCTTCCTATTTAGTTTTACTTCTGGTGCATCCAAGCCATAAAGTCGGATTTCTTTTTTCATTTGAGTGAAACGATGGCAAATGATTATGCTATCTCCGTCAAGGACTTCTTCAATTTGCCAATGGGTTTCCACTATGTACGGTGCTTTTGCGTTGTATTGCATTGATTTACAGTTATTTAAGTTATTGATATTCAAAGATAATGAATGAAATTTGTCATAAGAATTTTATCTAATTATTAATCCATTAAAACGTAAAAAAATGGCAAGACAGAAAGGTGTTATCAAGTACGTTGGAACTCTTGGAGATATCCGACATTTTAAAATTAAAGGTCAAGAAGGCTTCTATGCCGGAATGGTTGGCGGTCCAACTGGTGACCAAGTACTCTCAGCTCCAGAGTTCGAAAGAACTCGTGAGAATATGAACGAATTTGGCGCTTGTGCCAAAGCTGGTAAATCAGTTCGTACTGGTTTATCACAAGTAATGAAACAAATGGCCGACAGCCAAGTAACTGGAAGATTGACTTCTATAATGAAGAAAATCAACCTTGAAGACCAAACGGAAGCCAGAGGTTACCGTAAAATTGAAATCACTACACAACGTAGTTACTTGAAAGGATTTGAGTTTGACAAAAACACTTCTTTCAATGGGATTTTCAACGCTCCTTACTCATTAACTCACGGAGTTGCTAGAGAAACTGGTGATTTTGTAGTGGATGCTTTTAATCCAGCGAATTTGGTTAATGCTCCATCAGGTGCCACTCATTTCCGTTTGATTACTTCGCTTTCAGTAGTGAGTGATTTTGAATACAACGCTACTACTAACAGTTATGATCCTATGGATGCTGACTTGAATGAGGTAAACGATATTCAATACAGCGACTTCTTGGATTTATACGCTCCAGTTCCTGCAACAACTATTACTGCAACTTTACCAGGTGCAGTTGTACCGACAGTAAATGTTACTGTTTTGCAATGTGTTGGAATTGAGTTCTACCAACAAGTGGGAGCAAATTACTACTTGTTTGCAAGTGGTAACTGCTTGAAAGTTGAGGATGCTTTTTAAAAAAAGTCATTACAAATCCCTCACCAAAAGTGAGGGATTTTTTGTTTAATCTCAAATCTATCAAGACTATGGAAAGTAAAATAATAAGAGTAGCACAGGGCAAAGAAAGCACATTGAGCCAGTTATACATTAACGGCATCTTTCAATGTTATTTGTTAGAGGATAAAATAAGAGAAGTGAAAATCGCTTCACAAACTGCCAT
>JAYRQH010000308.1:0-1780 GCA_041910715.1 Bergeyella sp. | reverse complement strand
GCGATTGGAGTTTCTTACTAAAGTTGGGCTCGGATATCTTACGTTAAACAGAACATCGAATACGCTTTCGGGAGGTGAAAGTCAGCGCATTAATCTTGCCACTAGCTTGGGAAGTTCATTGGTGGGATCGATTTATATTTTAGATGAGCCTTCTATTGGATTGCACTCCCGAGACACCGAAAATCTGATTCAAGTTTTGAAAAACCTGCGGGATCTGGGAAATACCGTTATTGTTGTGGAACACGATGAAGATGTGATGCGTGCCGCAGATTATATCATTGATATTGGTCCCGAAGCGGGTTATTTAGGAGGCGAACTGGTTTTTGCAGGTAATTTTAAAGATTTGAAAAACGCTCATACGCTGACTTCCGATTACTTAACAGGCCGATTGGAAATCGAAGTTCCGAAATCCCGACGCAAACCCAAAGAATGGATTCACATAAAGGGTGCTCGCGAAAACAATTTAAAAAATATTGACGTAGATGTGCCTTTGGAGTCACTAGTTGTTATTTCCGGAGTTTCTGGTTCTGGAAAGTCCACGTTAATGAAAGAAATTTTGGCCAATGACATCCAAATCCAACTCGGTATGGGTGGCAAAAAAGGCGATTACGACAGCGTCGAATTTCCAAAGAAACTTATTAAAAATATCGAATTAATCGATCAAAACCCAATTGGAAAATCATCGCGATCAAATCCAGTAACCTATCTGAAAGCATATGACGACATTCGCGATTTGTTTAGCAAGCAGAAAGGCGCCAAGCTATTAGGATTAAAACCAAAACATTTTTCCTTTAATGTAGACGGTGGCCGCTGTGATGACTGTAAAGGTGAAGGTGTGATTACGGTTTCGATGCAGTTTATGGCGGATATCGAACTTGAGTGCGAAACCTGTCATGGAACCCGTTTCATAAATGAAATTCTCGAAGTAAAATTTGACGAAAAAAATATCTCGGATATTCTAAAGATGACCGTTGATGAAGCAATTTCTTTCTTTAGTGATAATAAAGAAGAAAAAATTGTTACCAAATTAAAACCACTTCAGGAAGTTGGTCTTGGTTATCTACAGTTGGGACAGAGTTCCTCTACGCTTTCGGGTGGCGAGGCGCAGCGGGTAAAACTTGCGTCATTTCTCGTAAAAGGAGTTACCAACGACAAAACCCTGTTTATTTTTGATGAGCCTTCCACAGGATTGCATTTTCACGACATCCAAAAGCTATTAAAATCCCTACAAGCACTCATTAATTTGGGGCATTCGGTATTGGTTATTGAACATCAGCCGGATATCATCAAAACTGCGGATTGGATTATTGACATCGGTCCAGAAGCTGGAAAAAACGGTGGTGAAGTGGTTTTTGCAGGAACTCCAGAGGAACTGGCAAAAAATAAAAAATCGTATACAGCAAAGTATATTGCTGAAAAATTATAGGATCATGAAGACAAAACTGGTTATCCACATTTTTTTGTGGAAAACTTGTTAATTTTAACATTTAATTCATTTGGAGTTTCAATTTATTTTCTATATTTGAGTAACAAATGATTCAAAATGGATATTAATCTGTCCCTTGAAAGAAAAATAAATGACAACGAATTAAACTTGAAGAATATTTGAGCATAGCACCGTCGGCTATGCTTTTTTTGTGATGTATAACTAAAAAAATGAGATGTCTTATCTAGAGAGTCTGCTTCTAAAGAGTAGGCTCTTTTTCATTCATAATTATACTTGAAATTCTAAAACAATTGAGTAAAATTTCTAAAATACGATTTCTTCTTTTGGCACTTT